>CAJXXD010000010.1 GCA_913062835.1 uncultured Gammaproteobacteria bacterium | reverse complement strand
TCCACCGCGAAGCCATGTGCAAACTCATCGGCAAGCATGGTTTGGTAGCGATTCTCCATCTGCCAAGATTGAGCGGCACCCTTACTGATCACATCCACCACCTTGTGGGCATCCAGACCGGCTGCGCGGGCAAACGACAAGCCTTCCGACAACGCTTCGACCAATCCAGCAATGCAGATTTGGTTCACCATTTTCGTCAACTGACCGGCACCCACCTCACCCATCAAGGTGCAGGCTCGGGCATACGCATCGATGACCGGAGCGGCCTTGGCGAACTGGGCTTCACTGCCGCCCACCATCACCGTCAACGCGCCATTTTCGGCTCCTTGCTGCCCCCCTGAGACCGGGGCATCCATAAAGCCAATATGCAGGCCACGCGCTGTCTCAGCCAATTCACGAGCCACCTCAGCGCTCGCGGTGGTGTGATCGACAAACAGAGCCCCTTCGCTCATGCCGGCAAAGGCGCCCTCAGGGCCCGTCGCAATGGCCCGCAAGTCGTCGTCGTTGCCCACACAGGCAAAGACAATGTCTTGACCCACCGCGGCCTCTTTGGGGGTGGCTTCATGCCGTCCACCGAATTCCGCCGCCCAGGCTTCCGCTTTGGCTGCCGTACGATTGTAAACGGTCACTGTGTGGCCAGCTTTTTGAAGATGACCTGCCATGGGGTAACCCATGACGCCAAGTCCTAAAAATGCAACATTCATGTGGGGATCCTTGTATGGTTTTGTGTCGTGTCAGTGTGCAATACCCACTGCGCTCAGTTTTTGCCTCAGTGGGTGTCCGTCGGCCCAGTCCATTGGGGCCATCATGGCGTCGACCCAACCTTGGTCAACGGTGTCGACGGTTTTAAACCGCCAATCGGGATTCTTGTCTTTATCGATTAAGAGCGCACGCACACCCTCACACCACTCACCGTCGGCCAGCAGTCGCATGCCAATGTCGTGCTCTTGCACCACCGCTTCGTATAGGCTTTCCGTCACGCCTCGAAGGCACTGATAGCCAGCGACTAGGGACGCACCTGGACTCGCCTGCTCGAGACCTGTGAACAATTCAGGCACCCGCGCATGCCATTGCTGCATCACTTGATAGACCGAGCGCGGATCCTGGTGTTTGACACTGGCCGCAAGGGCTGTGCCATGGGTTTGCCATGGGCCCGATCGCGGGATATCAAGCGTCATCGCTGACAGGATGCGACCCAATCCTGATAGAGCCTCGGCCTTGGAGCTGTAATCGAGTCCACACACAGCTTTGAAAAGTGACGCCTTGTCGGCTCGGGCCACCAACCAATCAGCTAAATTCAGCCAGCATGCGTCGGAGGCGCCCACGGTCACACCGCTCATCGACAAACAAATGCCCAACCCATGCGTCACTCGGTTTAAAAACCAACTGCCGCCGCAATCAGGCACGAATCCGATGCGGACTTCCGGCATGGCTAAATTCGAGTGCTCAGTGATCAAGCGGACATCCGCGCCCTGAAACACCCCCATGCCACCGCCCATGATGTATCCGTCACCCCAGGCAATCACGGGCTTAGTACTGCGATGCAGGCGGACGTCTAACAAATACTCATCACTCAGGTAATCAGCGGAGTTATCAAGCTCGGTGAGTCCCCCTTTGCGACCGTTTTGTGTGACATCACGCACATCCCCACCGGCACAAAAGGCTTTTTCTGCGGACGATTCAATCCATAGACCGCGGATCGCGGGATCGGCTTCCACCTGGTCGACAATCGCCATCAACTCACGAATCATCGTGTGATCAAGGGCATTAAGGGCTTTGGGTCGGTCGAGTGTGGCCACGCCTAACACGCCTTCGGATGCCACCAAAGGCACGGTGTGGAATCTCACAGTGGGCTCAATCATGCTTTCTCCGTTGAACATAAAGATATCTTTATATTATTATGTCCGATATGTGGACAACGTTTGACGACTATATTGACGCATTGAAGGCGATAGCGGAACCAACTCGGCTCCGTTTGGTCCGTTTGTGCGCCCATGGCGAACTCACCGTCTCTGAGCTCATGCGTATTGTAGGACAATCTCAGCCACGCGTGTCGCGGCATCTGAAATTACTGCAAGACGCGGGCGTTTTAGAAAGCTTTCGTGAGCAACATTGGGTGTTCTACCGAGTCCACCCAGACCCCGCTCGGCAGCCTCTGATTCAAGCCATTTTAAACCAAATACCCGAAGACGACGCCCAGATACAGCTCGACCAAAGTCGCCTCGATGAGTTACGCCAAGCGCGCGCCAAACTCTCCGAGGGCTTTGTCGAAACCGAAGTACCGGATTGGCTCAGGCTTCACGAGTACCATGGCGACCCGAAGCGGTTCCAAGCGGCCGTGGTGGCTGCCTTAAGCGGCCGCCCCGTGGGGCATTTATTAGACATCGCCACCGGCACAGGCCGCATGCTTAAAATTGCAGGTCCTCTCGCCGACAGCGGTGTGGGCATCGATCTCTCCAAGAAAATGGTCGCAGTGGCGCGAAGTGCGCTCGCTGAAGCGGGCCTTGCGCATTTGAGTGTGCGCCAGGAAGACATGTATCAAATGCGTTTCCCTGCTCGCAGTTTCGACACCGTCACCATCGATCAGGTGCTGTATTTTGCCTCAAGCCCAGATGCGCTGATCCGCGAAGCGACGCGCGTATTGAAGGTGGGTGGCCGATTGTTGTTGGTCGCCTTTACCGAAGCCCAGGGCGCCAAGCACCCACCCCCGGTCAGTATTCCCATGGCGGAGATCCGTCGTTTCGTGGAAGAAGCCGGCTTACGTATTACCACAGCCAACGTGTTGCCCGGGGAACGCCTCGACATCAGCCTGTTGGTCTCTGAAAAAACCAAGGACAAAGCATGAGCACACCGCGCGTGTCATTCGAATTCTTTCCGCCCAAAACCCCCGAAGCCGAAGCAAGCCTTTGGACGACGGTCGAGCGTCTCGCTCCCTTGAAGCCTGAGTTTGTTTCCGTCACCTACGGGGCAGACGGCTCCACCCGTGAACGGACGCACCAGGTGATTGATCGGATTTTGAAAGACACCGAGATGACCGCGGTCCCCCACTTGACCTGCGTCGGCGCACCGAAAACGGAAATAGATGCCATTGCCGACACCTATTGGAATCTAGGTGTCCGCCAAATCGTCGCGCTTCGCGGTGACCCAGAAGGCGGTGCCGAAGCCGAATACCAACCGCATCCCGAAGGCTATGCCTATGCGTCGGACTTGGTGGAGGGACTGCTGGCGAAACACCCCTTTGAGATTTTTGTCGCAGCCTACCCGGAGACTCACCCCCAAGCGCTGTCGGCGGATGCGGACTTGGATAATTTGCGGCGCAAAGTTGAGGCTGGCAGTCATCGGGCGATCACACAATTTTTTTTCGACAACGACGTGTTCTTGCGATTCAGAGACCGTGTGACCAAAGCGGGCATCGAGGTGGAATTGATCCCCGGAATTTTGCCAGTGACCAACTACCAAACCCTGGTGCGCTTTGCCGGGGCTTGTGGCGCGAGTCTCCCAAATCAATTAACGCGACTCTTTGATGGGCTGGATAACGACCCCACGACACGGCAATTGATCGCTGCGCACGTGGCCGTATCGCAAGCCGAAGCGCTTGGCCGCGAGGGCGTGGATGATTTCCATTTCTACACATTGAATCGGGCAGATCTAAGTTTTGCGGTCTGTCATGCACTCGGTGTGCGAGGTGATGCATGAATCGTGATGACCGCATTGCGTGGCTAGAGAGCACGCTACCCCACGAAATCGTTATCTTAGATGGTGGCATGGGCACCATGATCCAGGGGGCAGGTCTCAGTGAGAGTGATTACCGAGGCACTCGGTTTTCTGACTACGGATCAGACCTTAAAGGCAACAACGATCTGTTAACACTGACCCAACCTGAGTTGATCGCCTCGATCCATCGAGCCTACATCGAAGCCGGCGCGAGCATCATCGAGACCAACACCTTCAATGCCAATCAACCCTCCATGGCCGATTACGACATGGAAGACTTAGTGGTGGAACTCAACCGCGAGGCAGCCGCCTTGGCCCGTAAAGTAGCCGATGAAACCGATCGACCGGTGTTGGTCGCCGGGGTACTGGGACCGACCAACCGAACCTGTTCAATCAGCCCAGACGTGAACGATCCCGGTGCGCGCAACATCACCTATGCACAGCTCGTTCAAACCTACACCGAAGCCACACGCGCCTTGTTAGACGGCGGTGCTGACTTGATTTTGGTGGAGACCATCTTCGACACCCTAAACGCCAAAGCGGCACTCTATGCCATTGACCAGGTGGCCGAAGAGACCGGCATCGCCGTTCGGATCATGATTTCAGGCACGATTACCGACGCCTCTGGTCGGACACTGTCTGGGCAGACGACCGAAGCCTTTTGGTTCTCGGTGCGTCACGCAAAACCGCTCTCGATCGGCTTGAACTGTGCCTTAGGTCCCAAAGAACTCCGCCCGTTCTTGGCCGACTTATCCCGGGTCGCAGACACCTATGTGTCAGCCCACCCAAATGCGGGACTCCCGAACCAATTTGGGGAGTACGATCTCGAAGCCGAAGAAATGGCCTCGATTGTTGAGGACTATGCCGCCAGCGGCTTGGTGAACATCATCGGCGGCTGCTGTGGTACCACACCTGACCACATCCGTCGTATCGCGGGCAAGGTCAGGGCGCACGCCCCACGCGCGATCCCAAGCTTAGCGCCGGTCATGCGCTTAAGTGGGCTTGAGCCCTTTGTCGCCGACGAAACCACCGGATTTGTGAACATTGGCGAGCGCACCAACGTCACAGGTTCTGCCCTGTTCAAACGACTGATTCTCAACAATCAGTTCGATGAGGCGCTCGCAGTCGCCCGCCAGCAAGTGGAAAACGGTGCGCAGGTGATCGACATCAACATGGATGAAGGCATGCTCGACTCAAAGTCGGCCATGGTCACTTTCCTCAATTTGATTGCATCTGAGCCCGATATCTCGCGAGTGCCGGTCATGATTGACTCATCCAAGTGGGACATCTTGGAAGCCGGTATGCAATGCGTTCAAGGCAAGGGCATCATCAACTCAATCTCCCTGAAAGAAGGCGAAGAGCCTTTCTTAAAGCAGGCGCGATTGATCCAACGCTACGGATTTGCCGTGGTGGTGATGGCCTTTGATGAGACCGGACAAGCCGACACCCAAGCGCGGAAACTCGAAATCTGTCAGCGCTCGTATCGCCTTCTGACGGAAACGCTCGACTTCCCGCCTGAGGACATCATTTTCGACCCGAACGTATTCGCAGTCGCCACCGGGATCGAAGAACACAACAACTACGCGCAAGATTTTATTGGCGCGTGTCGCGATATCACCGAACACTGCCCGCACAGCTATCTGTCGGGCGGTATTTCCAACGTATCGTTCTCCTTTCGAGGCAACGACCCAGTGCGCGAAGCGATGCACTCGGTTTTTTTATACCACGCCATCAAAGAAGGCCTGTCCATGGGCATCGTCAACGCTGGGCAGCTTGCGATCTATGAGGACATCGATCCAACGCTTCGCGAACTGGTCGAAGATGTGATTCTAAATCGCCGCGACGACGCCACGGAGCGATTGGTAGAGGCCGCGCCAACTTATAATGTGGGCAAAGAAGCCGAAGACGACACGGTCGCCGAGTGGCGCTCAAAATCGTGTGAAGAACGGCTTGCCTATGCCTTGATCAAGGGCATCGACACCTATGTGGTAGAAGATACCGAAGAGGCTCGCCTCAAGGCCGAGCGGCCCTTGCATGTCATCGAGGGCCCGCTGATGGATGGCATGAACACCGTCGGCGATCTGTTTGGTGACGGCAAAATGTTTTTGCCTCAGGTGGTTAAGTCAGCACGGGTGATGAAAAAGGCAGTCGCCCACCTCATTCCGTTTATCGAAGCGGAAAAAGAGGCCGCTGGCGACACCAGCCAAGAGCATGGCGTCATCATCATGGCGACCGTGAAAGGCGACGTGCACGACATCGGAAAGAACATCGTGGGCGTGGTGCTTCAATGCAACAACTTCAAAGTCATCGATCTTGGGGTCATGGTGCCGACACAAACCATCTTGGATGCCGCCCGTGAGCACAAGGCAGACATCATCGGACTGTCGGGATTGATCACGCCATCCTTGGATGAAATGGTGACAGTGGCTGCCGAAATGGAGCGTCAGGGTTTCACCTGCCCACTGCTGATCGGTGGCGCCACCACCAGCCCTGCACACACCTCGGTGAAGATCGATCCTGCCTATTCAGGCCCGGTGCTGTACGTCAAAGACGCCAGTCGAGCCGTAGGCGTGGCTGCACGTTTGTTGAGCGAAGAGCGGGCCACCTACCATCAAGAAATAGCCGCCGATCATGAAACCAAAAGAGCGGCTCACGCCGGTCGGGCTCCGAAGAAGTTAATCCAAATTGACGAGGCCAACGACCGAGGCGATCGACTGGCATTCACACAGGACACTGTCGCCGTTCCAAATGTGTTGGGTGCACAGACATTCAATGACTATCCGCTCGATGCCTTGATCGACACCATCGACTGGATGCCTTTCTTCAACGCGTGGGAGTTCAGCGGAAAGTTCCCTGACATTCTGAATGACCCTCGAAAAGGACCGGAAGCGCGGAAGTTGTTTGACGATGCCAAAGCCATGCTTGAACAAATCGTTGATGAAAAATGGCTGAGAGCCGATGCAGTCGTCGGGTGCTTCCCAGCCTACTCCGAGGGCAACAGTATTGTGATCCTCGATCCCAGCGATCACACCAAAGAGGTGGCCCGGACGCATTGGCTCAGACAGCAACGGCCGATGCCGGATGGCAAACCCCAGTTGTGTCTGTCTGATTTCATCGCACCCAAGGAGTCTGGTGTTTTGGATTACATCGGCGCCTTTGCCGTTACCACCGGACACGGTATTGATGCGCATGTGGCACGGTTCGAAGCCGAGCACGATGACTACAAAGCCATCATGCTGAAAGCACTAGCCGATCGCTTTGCGGAGAGTTTTGCCGAGCATCTCCACCGCCGCGTTCGGATGGAGTTCTGGGGGTACGCAGCCGATGAGTCCTTAAGTAACGAGGAACTGATTCGTGAGCGTTACCGAGGCATCCGCCCTGCCCCTGGTTATCCGGCGTGTCCCGATCACCGGGAAAAGCGGACGCTTTGGTCGCTTTTAAATGTGGAACAAGAAACCGGAATCTCACTGACAGAAAGTTTGGCTATGTGGCCAACCGCGTCTGTCAGCGGATTTTATTTTGCGCATCCCGATGCGCGGTATTTCACACTTGGCACCATTGGCAAAGATCAACTGGCAAGCTACAGCGGGCTGCGCGGTGAAGATGAGGCAGAAAATGCGCGGTGGCTCTCACCCATCCTTGGGTGAGAGAACCATCAGGAACGGGGTCGCTGGAAAATTCGATGATGTACCGGGCCGATCCGATGACCGGTCATGTACACCTCACCCCGCCAACGGCAAAACAGCGCAAAGTTTCGCACCAGCTCGAGTACGGCCGATACCGGCCGTGCCCAATCAAAGCGTCCATGCCGAATCAGTGATTCCACTTCGCGGGTATCCATACCCTGGGTGCAAACCGATCCATCGTGCCGTCCTGATTGATTCCATTCAGTCAGTTTGAGTCGCATAAATCCTTCTCCGCGAGATCAATAGCCGAAAGTATAAGGACTAAATGGTGCGATGCAACAATTAATTAACGGTCTCGGACTCACGACGCAGTCGATAGGCGCGGCGCACCTGATCAAAGGCCGCACGACGGGCATCACCGGACACCCCGGACAGCGCTTGGCGAAGTCTTTGATCCGTCTCCACCAGCGGACAGGCCGCTAGAACACGGAGCCAAGGGTCTGACTCACTTGGCGATGGCCCGGCTGTCTCCTCACAGAGGGCAGCCATATCCACGGGCTTTACCGCATGCCCCCAGCGACGCGCCAAGGCCGAAACGATCTGTCGAGTGCCTCGCCATTTACCCTCCGCCGAATGGCCGGCAATGTGTGGACTGATACGCCAACACCGACCCACGAGGGCCTCGCTGATATCAGGCTCCCCGGGAAATACGTCTAGCGCCAGATCGCCTGGAAAATTGAGCCAGTCGGATTCACTAAAAAGCCCACCCCGTGCGGCATTAATGATCAAAGCATCGGGTGCTACTTTCTCCCAATATTCGGGCGACCAAAGGGGCGCTGTCCCATAGACTGGGTGATGATGCAAAGGCACATGAATCGACAGCACATCCGCTTGGGCTAGCACTTTATCGAGTGGTTGATGCTCTGGGTAGGTTCCGGCCTCAAAGCGCGGCCGGTCGGTTCCAAGGGTCTGGATCCCGAGCGCGGTGAGTCGTTCGATCAATAACCTACCGACGTGGCCAACCCCGATCACCCCCACAGTGAGACTGTGCAGTGCGCGCCCTCGCGTCTCCGCCCACTCATAGAGGGTCGCCAATACGTAATCAGTCACAGCAAAGGCATTGCAACCTGGCGCGGACACCACCTCAATCTGTCGGGCCGTCAACGCCGGCAGCGGCAGATGGTCGGTACCGATGGTGGCGGTTCCGATAAACTCGACTGAGTCCGGTAGATTGGCGGGGTCGACTTGGACCGTGGAGCGAACCAAGAGTGCCTGGGCATCGGCCAATTGGTCAGGGGTTAGATGACGGCTGTCGTAAAAACGGAGCGTCCACTCCCTTGGCGCGAGCGCCGACAGACCCAATAAACCCACATCAGCGACCACAATTGGCATGGCAATTCCTCACAGCATTGCTCCGCATTGTCGCCTATACTCTGCCTTCAAACCACACAGAACGACGCATGCTGACATTGACACCCCCCTTGATAGATCGCCTGCCGACCGCCGGTGGGCCCGCCCTTCGCCTCGATCAGTTCCCAGAAGCCGCCCAAGCGGCGGTGATCGCCGAATTGGCTCTGCGCGCCAGCACCTTGGTACTGGTCGTAGTGGAAAAATCGCAAGACGCACAGCGTCTGACCAACGCACTCTATTTTTACCTGGGGCAAAACCATCAACTCAATGCCGAAGGGGATGCCGAAGGCGGGACCGAGCTGCCCATCATCCATCTGCCGGATTGGGAAACCCTGCCCTATGACAGCTTCTCACCGCACGAGGACATCATTTCCGAGCGACTGGCCGCCTTGAGTCAATTAGCCGATGTCAGCCGCGGCGTGCTGATTCTACCGGTGCAAACACTCGCTCATCGCTTACCGCCGAAAAGTCATTTGGATGGACAACGGTTTGTACTGAAAACAGGCGATCGGTTTAACCCCATCGACGAGCGCCGACGGTTGGAGCGCGCCGGGTACCATGCAGTGGAAACGGTGCACGAGCATGGCGAGTTTGCCGTTCGGGGGGCGATTATTGATGTGTTCCCAATGGGCTCAACCGAACCGCTTCGCATTGAATTGTTTGACGATGAAATCGAGAGTTTGCGGGCGTTTGATCCAAACACCCAGCGCACCATCACCAAGGTCGATCAAGTCACCCTGCTACCTGCCCGCGAAATCCCGTTAACCGACACAGGAATCGCAACGTTTCGGCAGAATTGGCACGAGACCTTTGAGGGCAACCCACGAGATTGCTCGATCTATCAAGACGTGTCCTCGGGCCTTGCACCGCCGGGTATCGAATATTACGCCCCTCTGTTTTTCAATGAGATGGCGACCCTCTTTGACTATTTGCCGGCTGACACCCTAAGCATCCGACTTCCGGGATTACCCGAGGCACTGACGCAGTTTTGGAACGACGTTCAGACGCGCTACGAGAGCCTACGACACGATCGACGAAAACCGATTCTGCCCCCTGAGCGTCTGTTTCTCAGAACCGAGGAGCTGTTCTCGAAACTGAAGCCTTTGGCGTCGGTGGAGTACGACCCGGTCGCACAGGTCCATCCCAGGATCCAACCTCTGCCAGAGATCGCCTTTGATGCACGATCGAGCGAACCGGCTCAGGCACTGAAAGCCTTTGTTGAGGGACCGAGGCGAATCCTCTTTGTCGCGGAATCGGCTGGGCGTCGTGAGGCCTTATTGGAGCTGTTGGCCAAGCAAGGGATCCGACCGATCACTGTAGATTCGATCGAAGCATTTCAACAGGGAGACGCATCACTCGGTCTCTGCATCGGTTTATTAGAGGATGGGATCGTCATCGACGACCTCGCCATCGTGCCTGAAAGCAGTTTGTTTGGTCGGCGGGTGCCGCAACGACGACGACGTCAGCACGAGATTGCCACCGATCTCATTGTGCGAGATTTGGCAGAGATCACCGTCGGGGATCCCATTGTGCACATCGACCACGGTGTTGGGTTTTACCGTGGGCTCGAGACCATCGCGCTTGGCGATGAGGTCAATGAATTTGTCTGTGTAGAGTATCAAGACGGTGCCAAGCTCTTTATTCCGGTCGCGAATTTAGGCGTCCTCAGTCGGTACGCCGGCGGCGATCCGGATCACGTCAGCGCCCATAAGCTCGGCACCGACCGCTGGGGTAAGGCCAAACAAAAGGCAGCCGAAGAGATTCGGGACAAGGCGGCTGAACTACTCGACATTTATGCCAAACGCGCAGCCAAGGAAGGTCACGCGCACGAGATCAACGAGGAAGACTACCAACGCTTTGCCAGCGGCTTCCCGTTTGAACTCACCCCAGATCAAGAGACCTCCATTGACGCGGTCTTAGCCGACATGCGCGCACCCAAGCCGATGGATCGTTTGGTGTGTGGGGATGTCGGCTTTGGAAAAACCGAAGTGGCCATGCGGGCGGCTTTTGCCTCTGTCAGCGCCGGGAAACAGGTGTGTGTATTAGTTCCTACCACCCTGCTCGCGCAACAACATTACGAGAGCTTCCGAGACCGCTTCGCCGATTGGGCGGTGACTGTCGATGTCTTGAGCCGATTCAAGTCGGCCAAAGAGACGGACCTGTTGATCGAAAAAGCCAACCGCGGGCAGGTCGACATTTTGGTGGGCACACACCGTCTACTGTCTAACGATTTGAAGCTGCCTCAACTGGGTCTTCTCATCATCGATGAGGAGCACCGCTTTGGGGTTAAACAAAAAGAAACGCTCAAAGCCTACCGGGCCAATGTGGATGTGCTGACCCTGACTGCGACACCGATTCCTCGAACGTTGAACCTGTCCATGGCCGGCATCCGAGATTTGTCGGTCATCGCCACCCCCCCGGCGCGTCGCTTGTCAGTGAAAACCTTTATCAAGCAAAAAGACGATGCCTTGATAAAAGAGGCGATTCTGAGGGAGTTGCTGCGCGGCGGTCAGGTGTATTACCTACACAACGAGGTGAAGTCGATTGAGCGCGCGGCCGATGACATCCGAAGCCTCGTTCCTGAATCGCGCGTGATCGTTGCCCACGGTCAAATGCGCGAACGGGAGCTCGAGGAGGTGATGAGCGACTTCTACCACAAGCGCTACAACGTGCTGGTCTGCTCTACCATCATCGAGACCGGGATCGATATTCCATCGGCCAACACCATTTTGATCGAACGGGCCGATCGCTTTGGACTCGCACAATTGCATCAATTGCGAGGCCGCGTGGGTCGATCCCACCACCAGGCCTATGCGTATTTATTGACCGGTGACCCTCGATCGATGACACCGGATGCACTGAAACGATTGGAAGCCATCGAGGCGGCCAGTGATTTGGGCGCTGGGTTTCAGTTGGCGACCCACGATCTGGAAATCCGCGGGGCCGGTGAGCTGTTGGGTGAAGATCAGTCGGGCAATATGCAAACCATCGGATTCTCGCTGTACATGGAGATGCTCGATGAAGCGGTGACGGCCATCCGCGAGGGACGCACCCCTGAGTTTGATCAAACCGCATCGAACCATGCCGAAGTCGATCTCAAGATTCCAGCACTGATCCCTAATGACTTCTTAAACGATGTGCCGCTTCGACTTACCTTTTATCAGCGCATCAGCACAGCCGCCGATGAATCGGCTTTAAGCGAGATTGAAATCGAGATGATCGATCGATTTGGCTTATTGCCAACGCCGGTGAAAAACTTGTT
>CAJXXD010000009.1 GCA_913062835.1 uncultured Gammaproteobacteria bacterium | reverse complement strand
GTCCTTGATGAGAGTAAAACTGACGGTCTTCAACCGCCAACAGCAACGGCACAAAGGTCTCAGGCAACTGTGCCAAAGTGACCAATTCACGATCGGCGTGCGTGCCGGACAGCTGCGACAGCAGCACCGGCTCAAACCGGATGAGATCCACCAATTGCGCTTCGGCGGTCAAGATGGAGTGCACTCGGTTGCCTTGGAAGCGGATTCGCACCAAACGATCCGGCTCTTCGCCATCGGGATAGCGGTGCCCTCGCATGGCGATGACCAGTGTATCCGGCGTAACCTGATACTGTCCTTGGCGGGGCAAAGAGCGCACGGCTTGGTAATTTAGTAAGCCCAACTCATATTCAACCTGGGCCAAACTAAAAGCAGCGCCCTGATAGAGCTCAAGGGGACGCGCATAAATCTTCGCACCGACGGCCCAAGACAGGGATTCGAATTGCTTTGTCAGATGCGCATTGAGATACACTAACCCAAGGCTGGCAGCCACAGCTGAAGCCAGTGTCAGTTTAAAAAGCAGTCGCACCCATGTTTTCATGGCGACAGTATACCGGGAGGACGCCTTGAGCGAGACCATGATTGCCAGTCTGATGAAGCCGACATGCTATCCGCATGCGACCGCTGCCATCCGTTGCATCGAATCCGATCTCGCATGGATTCTACTCACCGGTGAGTTTGCGTACAAAATCAAAAAGCCTCTGAATCTCTATTTCTTAGATGCCAGTACGCTCGAAGCGCGACTCGGTCTGTGCCAAGCCGAAATTCAATTGAATCAGCGCACCTTTCCTGATCTGTATTTGGAGGTGGTTGAAGTACGTGACGTCGACGGACAGATGCAGATCGGGGGCTCGGTGGGCGAGGTGGTCGATTACGCAGTCAAGATGCGTCAGTTCGACCCCGAGAAAACCCTAGATCGTATCCATGACCGCGAAGGCATCGATCACGAGCGGCTCGAAAAATTAGTGCAAGCGGTGTACGCGCTGCATAGTGCAGCCCCAATATCGGGAATCGAAACGCCCTTCGGTGAACCCAACTCGCTGTATGTCCCCGCGCAACTGAACTTCGATCAGGTCAGACCGCACCTTTCAGAAACCAAAGACATGGCTCAGTTGGTGCAACTCGAGGCCTGGGCCCATGAATACTTAAAACGACTGTGGCCGCGATTCGCCGAGCGAAAAGACCTCGGGATGATTCGGGAAGTCCACGGTGATTTGCATTTGGCCAACGCAGTCGAGACCGACGAGGGCGACATTCGGTTATTCGACGGCATTGAATACCGGGCCGAATTTCGGTGGATCGATGTGATTAGTGAAGTTGCTTTCCTGACCTTGGATCTCGAGGCGCGCGATGACTTTGCGTCCGCTTGGCATTTACTGAATCGTTATCTCGAATTGACTGGGGACTACCACGGCCTTTGGGTGTACCAAGGGTATCGCGCGTATCGCGCGATGGTCCGAGCCAAAGAGTGTCTATTGAGCCTCAATGCGCCGGTGTTGCCTACAGAAAAAGACACGGACCCCTTGTCTCGATATCGCCGCTATGCACAGCTAGCAGAGCAGGCCACGGTGATTCGGCCGCGAGTTCTCCTGATCACTCTGGGCCTAGACCCTGAGCGTCGCCAAGCGCTGTCGCATCAGTTAATCGATGATTTTGGGATGATTCGATTACGGTCTGACTTAGAGCGCGAGCGGCTCTATGGGGATCAAGCGGATTCACGGCCCAAAACCTATCGCCACTTACTAGAACTCGCTGAGCTCTCACTGCGCGCAGGCTTTCCGGTCATTTGTTCTGGCTCCTTTGATCAAGCCACAGACCGCGAACGCTTCCGTCGGCTAGCGGAATCTCAGGGGCTGCTCTTTGGCATTTTGACCGACGAAGCGAGTGCAGAAGCCGCCGACTTGACCTCGGAGGAATTGGCCTCCACTCATATCCTGCGAATAGACGATGACGAGCGCATGGTTCGCGAAATTCGAGACTTGGGGCAATCATTTGGCATGCATCTAGGAACGGCGCGATGACGCATTTAGATCGACTGATTCACGGGTTTGATGGATTCTTAAGGACCGTGGCGCGGGTCAAACCCGAAGCCCAAACGCCCTCCCCTGGAAAGCAAGCTCTGGATGATCCGATGACCGAGGACGAGGTAAAGCTGTCCAGTGGTCTGATGCGGATTAACCACACTGGGGAGATATGCGCCCAAGGGCTCTACAACGGGCAAGCCCTGTTCGCATCCGATCAAGCCACTTCAGCCTCCTTACAAGAGGCCGCTCGCGAGGAACTCGATCATCTCGCCTGGTGTCGAGAACGCCTGGACGAACTGGGCGCTAAACCGAGCGTGTTGGATCCCCTCTGGTATGCCTCGTCCTTTGCCATTGGTGCCGGAGCGGCCTTGGTCTCAGACGCGATCTCACTCGGTTTCGTTCATGCCACCGAAGCCAACGTCGAACGACACCTTCGAGAACATCTAGAGCGCTTACCGGCGGCCGATCACAGCTCGCGCTCCATTTTGACGCAGATGCTCGACGATGAGATGCGTCACGGCCAAAACGCACTCGACGAGGGCGGCCAGGAATTACCTGAACCCGTCAAACGCCTGATGTGGGAAGGTGCCAAAGTGATGACAAAAACCGCCGAACACATCTGATACCGCTGTTAGTCCAAAGCATGAGTGCCTTTTTCAGCGAAAATTGATGCAATGCACCATCAGAGAGTTGGAATCGCAGTGAGGCTAGGGAGTGCACGCGGATTCACCCCCCTTTGATTGGACAGATGCGCGTTACTTTCATCGATACGTGCTGACCGGCTCAGTGGTGCAAACCGCCGCGTTTTATGGCATCAGTCGATTTAAAGTGTCCCGAGCGCTCCGTCGTTTCAATGCGCATCACCCGGTGCCTTTGTACTGGCAGACTCAGGCCAAATTACAGCTGACCGAAGCGGGGCAGGCCATTTGGGCGCTGCTTGATGAAGCATTCACCCAAGCACAGCACACGGAAATCCAAATCCAACGTCTGTTCAACCGACCGATCGAGGTGATCGTCGGCCTACCCTCCATTGGCTTGACTGCACAGCTCTTCACCGAGCTCAACACCTTTGCACACTCCGAGGGGATTCGGTTGGTCTTCACCGGTGAGACCACTCCTGGCTCCATTGCGGAAGGCCTACCGCACTTAGGCGTATTCTTAGACCGCCCTCGTTCAGAACCGAGCTTGGCTGGCGATCTGTTAATAGGCGGTGCACGCTTTGATGTCAGTCACGCGCTGTATCAAGCCAGCGAACCCTCAGCACCTTTTATTTTGGTTGGCGGATACAGTGAGGTGGAATGGCAAACGATTGTGCAACATGACCACTTTGGCTTGGAGTACTCCCGTCACGGCAGTCTGTGTCAGCCGCTGTCTGAATCAAACCGAGAACAATTGGCGCGTTTGGGCGTCGGGATTGTGGCCTTACCTACCGCTGGCAAAGAGACAGATGGGACACTGACAGAGCTCACCGAGTACGGTCGATTTCCACTGTATAGCCTGCACTTAGGCATGCATCCCGCTTACCGAGATTCTGAAAGGCATGTGGCCGTGCGCTCGCACCTCTTAACGGTTCTGAACCAGGCCGAGATGGGCCTCGCGCTGACCTAAGGCGTTCGGGTGTCGACGCACTCCACCTGGTGACTCAAAACCACCCCTGCGTCTTCCAACATTTTCGATGCCGAACAATATTTTTCTGCCGACAGCGCGACCGCGCGTTCAACCTTGACTGGATCGAGGCCTTCGCCTGAGACCGTGAAGTGCATGGTCACAGCGGTAAACACCGCCGGCACCCTGTCCGCACGGTCGGCTTCCAACCGACATTCACATCCGCTGACCGGCTGTCGCTGTTTTTTCAAAATCGTGACCACATCAAAGCTCGCACAACTGCCCAAGCCCATCAGAATCAATTCCATCGGCCGCGGCCCAATGTTTCGGCCACCGTGATCTGGAGCCCCATCAACGACCAAGGCGTGACCGGAGCCACTTTCCACCACAAAACTGACGTCTTGATGCCACCGCACGGTTGCTTTCATGCTGAAATCCACTCTTTCAATCGTTTTAATTCCGTCGTTAATTCCGCCTCATGCAACTGCAACAGCTGCCGACGCGTCGCGTCTTGTGCTTGGCGAGTGCCGGCATCTAGGGCCGCTCGGGCTTGACCAAAAGGCATAGCCAAAAGTGCATCTGACACGGACAGGAGCGTGGGCAGTGTCAGCGTCGTGTGCCATTCGGGTCGACCTGCGTCGAGTAACACGCGAATTCGCAAAATGCACTCGGCCCGATCCACCTGTTGATCCAGGTAGGACACAATGAGCACTTCAATACCCTGAACTGTTTGCGCCTGAGCCGCCTTTTTCGCCTCAGTTTGTTCCTTCACCGCTCGCGTTAAGCGATAGGCGTAGACCGATAAGGCCGCGATGATCAGCGCACCGACTAGCAGAATCCACGGCATCACGACACCAAGTCCTGGAAAAGATGGCCCAAGGCCTCACCGGGGTCACTCTGTCGCATAAAGGCTTCCCCAACCAAGAAGCCGTAGACGCCACGGTCATGCATCGACTGCACATCGTTAGACGACAAAATGCCCGACTCAGTGATCAACAACCGATCGGACGGCACAGCGCCCATCAGTTCATAGGTAGTCTCCAGTTTGGTTTCGAACGTGTGGAGATTCCGGTTATTGATGCCGATCAGTGGATTGTCGAGCCGAAGCGCCCGATCCAGCTCGTGCGCATCATGGACTTCCAATAACACATCAAGGCCGAGCTCGAGCGCCTGACCATGCAGTGCGGCCAAGTCGTCATCCGACAAGGCGGCCACAATGAGCAACACACAATCGGCTCCCATCACTCGGCTTTCTACGATCTGATAGGAATCCACCATAAAGTCTTTGCGAATCACTGGAAGCTGACAGGCCGCTCTCGCATCGATCATGTCTTGATCTGAGCCTTGGAAAAAATCCTGATCGGTCAATACCGAGAGACAGGTCGCCCCGGCCTCTGCATATTGACGCGCATGGAGGGCTGGCTGGAAATCCGCTCGAAGCAAACCTTTCGATGGCGACGCACGCTTAATCTCGGCGATTACCGCAGACCGCCTCTTTGCTGCTTGGGCCATCAGAGCACGCGCAAAGCCGCGCGTCGGATCGGCTTCGACTACACGATCCAATAAATCCGCTTCACTCACTGTCTTTTTGCGCTCGGCCACTTCTTGGCGCTTCCTAGCAATGATTCGGTCGAGGATGGTCGTGGCACAACTCATGCCTGCGGCTCCATCGACTGCGTGAGTGCCGCCAGCCCATCCAGCTTGGCCGTGGCCTCACCGGATTCCATCACTTCCCAAGCCGCCTCAACGCCGTCTTCTAGGGAGTGAGCACAGCCGGCCGCGTAAATGGCCGCTCCCGCATTCAGGGCCACAATGTCAGCCGCCGGATGGTCTTCGCCTGCGAGAGCCATCCGCACCAGGGCTAACGATTCTTCTTTGGTCTCGACCACCAAATCATCCCGCTCACTTAAATCTAAATCAAAGTCTTGTGGCTTAATTCGGTACTCGCGAATCCGTCCGTCTTTCAACTCAGCCACGCGACTGGCGGCCGAGACACTGAGTTCATCCAGTCCGTCTTCTGAGCACACCACGAGCACATGGCGTGATCCGAGTCGATGCAGCACTTCAGCCAAAGGCGTTAAAAGCGATTCATCAAAGACGCCCAACACTTGATTCGGTGCCGAGGCGGGATTGGTCAAGGGACCTAAGACATTGAAAATAGTGCGCATACCCAATTCACGGCGCGGTCCAATCGCATAGCGCATCGCCGAATGATGGGCAGGAGCAAACATAAAGCCCACGCCTAGGGTATCAATACAGGCAGCCACCTGAGCCGCAGTTAAATCAAGGCGCACACCGGCGGCTTCCAACACATCGGCCGAACCGGATTTCGACGACACCGACCGGTTGCCATGTTTGGCGACGCGTCCGCCGGCGGCAGCCACCACAAAGGCGGAGGCCGTGGACACGTTGAAAATATTGGCCCCGTCACCGCCTGTACCGCAGGTATCCACTAAGAATTCGGTAGGCGCTTCGACTTTTTCAGACAGTTCACGCATCACACTCGCCGCACCCACGATCTCATCGATGGTCTCGCCTTTCATGCGAAGCCCCATCAATAACGCACCGATCTGTGCGTCCGTCGCTTGGCCCGTCATGATAGCGCGCATCACGGTGATCATTTCGTCAGGGTAAAGGTCTCGGCGTTGACACACCGCGGCAATGGCTTCTTGTAGGGTCATGACCAATGTCCTCCGGTGGCCGACAGGAAATTATTCAACAGCTCGTGTCCCTGCTCGGACGCGATCGATTCAGGATGAAACTGCACCCCTTCCACCGTCAAGGTTTTGTGGCGAACACCCATGATGGCTTCGGGCTCATCGAGGTCATCGTGACTCCAGGCGGTGATTTCAAGACAATCAGGCATGGTGTCGGGATCGATGACCAGCGAGTGGTACCGCGTTTGGATCAAGGGCTGATTCAAACCAGAGAACACCCCTCGGTCGTCGTGATAGATCGCACTGGTTTTCCCGTGCATCACTTTAGGCGCACGCACTATGCGTCCACCAAAGGCTTGCCCGATAGCCTGATGCCCGAGGCACACACCGAGTACCGGCACCTGACCGGCAAATCGTAAGATCGCCTCGAGGCTGATACCTGCCTGGTCTGGGTCACAGGGACCCGGGCTGATGACCACATGACTCGGCTCGAGGGCTACCAGCTGATCGACAGTGACCTGATCATTTCGAACTGTGGTCACGGTCTGGCCCAATTCACCGAGATACTGCACCAAGTTGTAGGTGAAGCTGTCGTAATTATCGATCATTAATACGTGCGACATGGGCACTCCTTAGGCAACGACAGACTCAGTACACAAAACAATGAATTCAATGAATACCGCACACACAGGTCCTTCATGAGCGCACCAGCGGTCCTTTCAGATCAGTGAAACCGGCCAAGGCCGCATTGGCCGCACGAATGACCGCCCGTCCTTTATTCAGGGTTTCCATCCACTCAGAGGCAGGCACCGAGTCCGCCACCAGACCGGCACCGGCTTGAATATGCAACATGCCTTGTTTGATCACCGCGGTTCGGATCGCGATGGCCGTATCCATGTTGCCCGCCCAGCCCAAATAGCCCACGGCACCCCCGTAGATGCCTCGGCGGACTGGCTCAAACTGATTGATCAATTCCATGGCCCGGACTTTCGGGGCCCCAGACAAGGTGCCTGCCGGCAAGCAAGCTTTCAACACGTCCAAGGCCGACACCGACTCGGGGACTGCGCCTTCCACATGACTGACGATGTGCATCACATGCGAATACCGCTCAACTACCATTTGATCTGTGACTTCAACCGACCCAACGGACGCCACTCGACCCACATCATTGCGCCCCAAATCGATCAGCATCAAATGCTCAGACCGCTCCTTTGGATCGGCCAACAAATCCGCCTCAAGCCGTGCGTCTTCTTCTGCTGTTTTGCCGCGAGGCCGCGTTCCGGCGATGGGTCGTACGGACACGCGCCCATCCTCCAATCGCGCCAAGATCTCAGGCGATGAGCCCACGATGTGCGTGTCGTCGAGATGCATAAAATACATGTAGGGAGAGGGATTCAAGACCCGAAGTGCGCGGTACAGCGCCAGGGGACTCTCGGTGTAGGGCACGCTGATCCGCTGACTCAGCACGGTCTGCATCACATCCCCGGCTTCGATGTACTCTTTGACCGCATCGACCGCCGACTCGAAGTCTTGCTCGGAGATCGAGTATTGATACTGTGACTCCTCAATCGGGGCTTGCGGAGTCGGAGCAAAGGCACTCGGATCCATGGCAGAGTCCAGATCTTCCAACATGGTGTCGAGGCGCTCGAGCGCCACTTCCAAGGCCCCCTGTTCCTGGGGATTGGCATGCGTGATCAGGGTCAACATGCCCGATAAATTGTCAAAGACCACCACATCTTCTGAGCGCATCAATACGATGTCAGCAGATCCAATGGGATCGGTGTCAGGCAGTGTTTTCGCAACCCTAGGCTCCACATAGCGGATGCTGTCGTAGGCAAAATAGCCCACAAGCCCACCGGTGAACTTGGGCAGTTCTAGCTCATCGATGACAAAGGCCGGTGTTTGCCCTAGTCGTGCTTGGTAGTCGGCAATCCAGTCCAACGGATGTTCTGATTCCACGATCTCCACCACCGTATCGCGGTCAAATTGTGTAATACGACTTCCACGGACTTCGACTCGCTCTCTTGCGGGCAATCCGATGCACGAATAACGCCCCCAGGTCTCACCGCCTGTGACCGACTCCAATAAATAGGACCAGGGCCGATCGGCCAGTTTTAAATAACAGGACAAGGGCGTTTCTAGGTCAGCGAGGCGACGGACGCTCACTGGCACCCGAGTCAATCCAAGATCGCGGTAGCGAGCAAAACGTGCTGGGGTCATTCCATTAATTCCGATAAGTGCTCTATCACCCGGTCGGCACCGGCATGGCGCACATCCAAATCACCGTGGTAACCGAAGGTCACTAGATAGGACGCCACCCCGGCATTTTTGGCAGCGCCTAAATCGGCTCGGCTGTCGCCCACCAAACAGGCTGTTTCAGGGGCCAGATTAAGCTCCGACAAGGCCTGATGCACCATCGCAGGATCGGGTTTTTTCGTAGGCAAGTCATCGCCAGCGACGATCGTATCGAATAAGGATTCGATGCCAAACGCCGGCAGCATTAAATTAACAAAGCGGCGAGGCTTGTTGGTCACCAAGCCTAATCGCTTCCCGGCACTCCGCAAGTGATGCAAAAGCTCGAGAGCGCCCGGATACAAAACCGAATGCTCAGCACACAGGGGCTCATACACTTCCAAAAACACCGACATAGTCAGCTTAGCCAACGGCGAGTCCATGGAAATCGTGGGATCGCCGGTTGTTTTGCGAAGTGCCTCAGTGACCAAGTGACCCGCACCATGCCCGACAAACCGCTTACCGTCTTCAAGTCCAACGCCGTCTAAGCCCGCACGCGCGAGCGCCAGATCGAGCGCCCGGGTCAAATCCGGCGCACTGTCGACGAGGGTGCCATCAAAATCGAATAGATAAGCCTGCATGCGTGGGGTCCGATCGAATCTGTAAGGGGTGAAAACATACCATTGTTTGCAGGCGCACACACCTGAACCCTAGGCAATGGCGGTCTGACTCCTCTATGATCCCAATTCTGATTTCAAGTGGGGCTTATGAACCGATCGCGCCAATTGCCAATCCTGATGCGCCCCTTAGGGCTCGTTGTCGCCCTCAGTGCTCCGCTCAGCCAAGCCGAACCCACCACGGCCGCCGCACTCGATTGGGTCGTCGATACGTCAGGGACCTACCTGTGCCAAGGCTATTACAGCCCGCCGTTGCTGCTTATCAGCGACGAGCCTGAGACCCTGAACGCAGAAGCCGACGTGACCGATTACGACGGCACCGACCGGGTTGTCTTGGAGGGCAATGCCGCACTGACTCGAGACGATTTTCAGTTAGAAGCTGATCGCATCTCGTTTTTGAATTCCACCGGCGATGGCGATGCCGAAGGCAGCGTGAAAATCCGGCGACCTGGCAGTTTATTGGTCGGTGATGCGGCCTCCGTCAATGTCCGAACCAACGCCTTTGACTTGAGAAACTCGTCCTTTGTCACCCACGACAACCGACTCCGCGGGGAATCGGAATTCGCAATCGGCGCGCCCAACGGCGACATCCGCATTGTGGACGGCACCATGACCTTTTGTGCCCCTGGAATAAACACTTGGGATTTAAAAGCGGACCGCATCTTTTTGAATGAGAGTTCCGGGCGTGGATTTGCCCAAGGGGTAACGGTCCGCGTCAAAGAAATGCCGGTTTTCTACACCCCAATTCTCGGCTTCCCGCTCGATGACCGCCGACTGACTGGCTTTTTATTTCCGAGTTATTCACTCGGGTCCACCTCAGGGACCGAGGTGGTGACGCCCTTCTATTGGAATCTCGACCCTGCCTATGACCTGTTGATTCAGCCTCGATTTATGACCGCACGCGGCACCGCACTGGGTCTCCATGGGCGATTCTTATTTGATGATTACAGTCTCTTGGACATCAAAACCGAACAATTGGCAGACGACAAAATCACCCAGACGGATCGTCATGTGTCCCGGGTCGAGCTGACCAGTGACCCGTCGAAAGCCTTTATCTGGCAGGCTATCTACGAAGACGCCTCAGATGCTTCCTATCAAACCGATCTCGATAACTTCGCGGGGGTGTCTGATGAACATCAACTGACCTCATCGATCAGCGCCACCGTTCGAGGCGATACCTGGACCGCCGGCTGGCTGGTGGATCAAGTGGATGTGATCGACCCCACAGTGACCGGGTCATCGGTGAAGTTTTCGCGGCAACCGCAGTTAACAGCATCCTGGTTTGACACTCGGGATGTGTATCAGCTCTCAGCAGACGCTGAGCTGACTGAGTTTACCCGAGACACGACAGGGCTCGGCACCAATGACCCGTCTAAAGGTCGCCGATTTTCATCCGATGTAAAGGCCGAACGTCCCTGGCAACGCACCTACGGCAGTCTGACTCCGGCCGTGCTTGGGTTTGCCCGCTGGTCAGAAGCCACCACCACCTCAGGCACCCAAGACAACAGTTACTTCACCTCCGGCTTGTCGCTTGACGGTCAGTTATTTTTTGACAAACAAAGCGCATCCGGCGGTCTACATACGTTGACTCCACGGGCGAAATTATTGGTCCGTGAACCCAACACCGATCCCACCTTGGTGCGATTTGATTCCCCCGACTCGGTCAGTACCGACACCGTGGGCCAAATTTTCTTAGATAACCCAATCTCAGGCGGCGACTTCGTCGGTGACACCCGTGAAGTGGCCCTGTCACTGACCGGCCGTGGACTGAACGCGGAAGGCGAAGAGATCTACCGGGCCAGTGTCGGTCGAACCATTTACCTGGCCGATCGCGACATCACCTTAAACGGCACCCCTGAAACGAGCGATCAGGGGCCTCTGGTTGCCGACAGCACCGTGCGACTGGCGAAGCATTTTCAATGGAATACCCGGCTGCAAACCGAGAGCGACAGCGAGCGGTTGCATTCCGCTACCAATGAACTGAAATACCGAACATCGGATACGGACTACATCACCCATCGAGTGGTGTGGACGGAAGAACAAGCCACGCGAACCGACTTGTACGTATCGAAAATGCTGGGACAACAGTGGCGTGCACTCGGAGGATTGCAGTGGGAACCCCACACCGAACAACGGGTCAATCAGGTGGTGGGTGTCGAATATGAAAGCTGCTGCTGGCGCGCGGCCCTAGTGCATGCTTATGAGCGAGAGCAAGTCAGTGACACCAACAGCGGTCACTCGGTGAAATTGCAATTAGAATTGAAAGGACTCGGCGCACTGGGCCGTGGTACCGCCAACTTACTGGATCGATTACTGGAAGACTATGAAGTGTCTGAATCTCGTTACTAAAACCCTCACCACCGCCGTCACAGCGCTGTGTTTATCGGCATCGATTGCGGCGGCCTCCGTACTCGACCGGATTGTGGCTGTGGTGGACTCGGGTGTGGTCCTGCAAAGTGATATCGAACAGCGCATCAATGACTTAAGCACACAAGCGGCCAGTCGCGGGGATCGCCTCGAAGTCACCGAGGCACTCCGTGAGCAAATTCTGGAACGTTTAATCCTTGAGCAGGCACAAATCGAAATCGCCAAACGAAATGGACTTCAGATTGACGACGCACGCATCAACGAAACCCTGAGTCAGATTGCCAATAACCGGGGCACAGATCTGCTGGGATTGCGTCAAGCGATCGAGGCCGAAGGCAAAAGTTTTGCGGTCTTTCGGGCGCAGATCGAACGCGAACTGTTGATTAATGCCGTTCGTGAGCGGGAAGTCCGAAGCCGTATCCGCATCAGTGACGGGGAGCTTGATCGCTTCTTAGAAACCACCGGCGGCCAAATTAGTACGGCACCGGAGTTGCTCTTGAGCCAGATTGTGATTGGTCTACCCAATCGGCCCAGTCCTGAACAGATCCAAGCCGCACAGGACAGTGCGCTGCAAATTCGTGAGGCGCTGATTCAGGGGGCTAGCTTTGGGCAATTGGCGGTCCGTTTCTCGGATGCGCCAGAGGCCAGCCAAGGCGGCGATTTGGGCTGGCGAAATATTCTAGAATTGAATCCAGTCTTTGCAGACGCCCTGCGTGATGCGCAAAAGAACACGCTGATTGGCCCCATTCGGTCACCCGGCGGTTTCCATTTGA
>CAJXXD010000008.1 GCA_913062835.1 uncultured Gammaproteobacteria bacterium | reverse complement strand
TGTTAGCCGTAACCTTCCCCAATAAAGCAGCTCGCGAGATGCGCGAACGCTTGGAAGCGATTGTGGGGCGGTCACTGCATCAAATGTGGGTCGGTACTTTCCATGGCCTAGCACACCGGTTTTTGCGAGCGCATTGGAAAGACGCGGGGCTGTCAGAGCAGTTTCTGATTCTGGATTCTGATGACCAAGTTCGCATGTTGAAACGCATGATCACCGAGCGTCACTTAGACGATGCAAAGTTTAAGCCTCGAGGTGTCGCGGGCTTTATTAACGGGTGTAAAGACGAAGGCCAGCGGCCACATCATCTGCAAACCGGCCGCGATTATTATCACGACACCTTGGTCTCGCTATACAGTGAATATGATGCGGCGTGCCGCGCACAAAATCTGGTGGACTTTGGTGAATTATTGCTAAGGACCTTTGAAACGCTCAAAACCAATGCTGCGCTTCTAGACCACTATCAACATCGTTTCCGGCATCTGTTGATCGACGAATTCCAAGATACCAATACCATCCAATATGCCTGGGTCCGTCTGCTGTCAGGCCCTAGCACCGCAGTCATGGCGGTGGGTGACGACGATCAGTCGATCTATGCATGGCGAGGCGCTCGCATCGAAAACATACATCGGTTTGCCAAAGACTTTGCGCCTGTCACTACGATTCGGCTTGAGCAAAATTACCGTTCCACCGGTGTCATCTTAAAAGCCGCAAATGCAGTCATTGCCAATAACAGTGATCGCTTGGGTAAAGAGTTGTGGACCGATCAAACCGACGGTGAGCCCATCGCCTTGTACGCGGCCTTTAACGAACAGGATGAAGCACGGTTTGTCGCTAACCGTATTTCTGCACAGGTTGATCAAGGCCACCGATACTCTGAATTAGCGATTTTGTATCGGTCCAACGCGCAGTCTCGGGTATTGGAAGATGCATTACTCCGCGCCGGGATTCCATACAGGATTTATGGCGGCCAGCGGTTTTATGAGCGGCTCGAAATTAAAAATGCATTGATGTACCTGCGATTGGTGCAAAACCGTCAAGACGACACGGCCTTTGAGCGGGTGATTAATGTGCCGCCTCGGGGCATCGGAGAGAAAACGGTAGACCAGATCCGCAGTCATGCGCGCGACGAAGGCATGGGCTTATGGTCGGCGGCTGTCGCACTGAGTTCAGGTTCGGGTTTATCTGGGCGTGCGAAGTCGTCGGTGTCTGACTTTCTTCGCTTGATAGATGACTTTGACGCCCGGGCCGAGGCCCTAGAATTGGCTGATCTGACCCGTGAAGTGATTGAGAAGTCCGGTTTATTGGCCTACCACGGTTCCGAGAAAGGCGAAAAAGGGCAAGCTCGGGTAGATAACTTGAACGAATTGGTCAGTGCGACTCGTGCCTTTGAGCCGGAGGAAGACGGCGGCTCGGTACTCCTTCAGTTTTTGTCTCAGGCAAGCCTCGATGCCGGGGAAACGCAAGCTGACCCGGATGAAGACGCGGTCCAACTGATGACGCTTCACTCTGCGAAAGGTCTCGAATTTCCTTGGGTGTTCTTGGTCGGTGCGGAAGAAGAGTTGTTTCCGCATCGTATGAGCCTTGACTCGGCGGGCGGGCTGGAAGAAGAGCGTCGTTTGGCCTATGTCGGGATCACACGAGCGATGAGGCAGTTGACGGTGACTTATGCAGAGAGTCGGCGTCTGAACGGACGAGACCACTTTGGCTTGCTGTCGCGGTTTATCAAGGAAATACCCTCAGAGTGCATCGAAGAGGTCCGTCTAGAATCTCAAATCAGTCGGCCTTTCTCGCCAAGCGCGTTCGGTGCCCGTCCGGTAGAACGAGCCTCCCGTCATCCGAGAGCTCAGCAGTGGCAAGATGCCGATGAGGGGCTCGCCTTTGGGATTGGATCGCGCGTGGATCACGGGTTGTTTGGCGAGGGAACAGTGACCGGGTTTGAAGGCAATGGCCCCACCCTCAAAGTTCAGGTTCGATTCGACGATGCCGGATCTAAATGGTTGGTCCTACAGTACGCCAAGTTGGTGCCCTTAGGCTGACGAGTCTGTGGCAGGGACTTGCCGGATCCGTCCGTTGGAATCGATGGCCACAAACACGAACCGAGTTTCGGTGGACTTATAGACCTCCTGGCCCCTCTCGTTGATCCATACCTCGATACGGATTTGCATGGATGACCGACCGATGTCCTCGAGCTCACCGTAAATTGACACCTCGGACCCCACAGGCACCGGCGCTACGAAGTCGACATTATCGACCGACACGGTGGCACAGCGACCGCCGCTGATTTCCATCGCGATCTGTGCGGCTGCTTGATCCATTTGATCGAGCAACCAACCGGCGTAGATGTCACCGAGTGCGTTGGTAAACCGTGGATGGGCAATTACCCGAAGAATGAGATCCCCTTCAGGGTTCGGTTCTTGTTCGTCAAATTCCACAATAAATCCTTATTTTTGTTGACGGCTGAGTCTACCCAATCACTGCCCATCTAAGAAGTAGCCAAGTGCACTGTGTCGGATCGTCGGTGTTGTCAAAGCCCGGGTGAACTCCTGTTCTGTGCCCCATAAGCTGACATTGCGCTTTGCTCGAGTCAGTGCGGTGTATAACAACTCACGTGTCGGTTGATAGGCGCTTTGATCGGTCGGTGTCGGTAGACAAACCAGCACGTCGGGGTATTCAGAGCCTTGGGCTCTGTGAATACTGATGGCATAGGCCGTTTCAGGACGACTGATTTGGTGACGACTGACAATCCGATCCGACCCTATGATTTTCAATCGAGGGTTGGCTGTGGTTTCAGGGTCGAGTGCAATGGCAAGATCGCCATTGAACACCTCGAGAGCAGGCTGGTTCTCGGTCAAAATCAGCCGGTGCCCCTGGCCTTTCAAGCCCAGTTGGTGTGCGAATTGGCTGACGAGTTTATTCACCCAATGGCGGCCACCGCTACCTGAACTGATGCTGGTGAGGCACTGGAATTCGGTGTGATCGGGCAGGTTTCCTGCTTTTAATGCGTCAAAGTACGATTGATAGCCTTTTAAAATCAGGCTTTCCAGCTCAGTTTCCGCCGGTGGACGGAGCCAAGGAATATCGAGCTCATGCACTGCTTCAAAAAACGCAGAAACCTCACCGGCAAGGCACAGATCTAGCAGGGTGTTGAGCTTGGCGGCCTCACCGGTTCGGTGCCGCCCGGTGAGATAACTCCTTGCACTGTCAAAACAGTGAGCCCCTGCCAAGGTGGCCAAGATACTGCCGGCCTCCACGCTGGCTAACTGATAGGGATCGCCCATCATCACTAGATCCGCATTGGGATTCAGTGTTTGCAGCAGTCGGTCCATAAGATCCAGTGACACCATGGACGCTTCATCGATTAACACCAGATCCTTATCAGACAAGGCATCCAGTTGACGATGGACGGTGGTGGCCTTTAACCCCAACGCCGGTCGACACTCAGGTGCCATGGTTGTCAGGGCCTTTTGAAACGCGTCCGTCAATCGCGCCGCCGCCTTCCCGGTCGGTGCGAGCAAGGCGACTCTGGGCGTTGTGGCCCAGTCTTTTTGTTGCAACTTGCCAGCCACGATGGCGGCCGCTGTGGTGGTTTTACCGCTGCCCGGTCCCCCGAGGATCAAAGCTAGAGACTGAGGAATGGCCTTTTGGATGGCGGCCTGTTGTGAGGCGTCCGCATGGGGCATCAGTGATTGAAGTACTGGCAACGACTGAACTGATTCGCTGACTCGTTGTTTCAGCGCGTGAGCAACCCGTGATTCTTGTGCGGCATGTCGAGCGGTTTGTAACCAAGGACCCGTGCGTACGAATGGCAATTCCGAAGGTGAGGTTTGATGCCAGGCAGAGGCCTCCCAGAGGGCCGCGTCCTCCGCACTCAAAGGCAAGGCGGTGTGGCCTTTTTGAATCGCTAGGAATAGTCGTCTGACCGATGGCAAGACCGATTCAGAGAGACCCATTTGCAACAGGTGGGTCAGTAAGGCGCGCTCAGTCATGGGGTGCATCGAAACATCTCCGTGCAATCTCGGTGATCGCCTCTGGATCCATGGGCGCTGACCAGATGCCCCCCGTCGGACCATCGAGTCCCCGACAGAATAAATACACCACATCCCCTAGGTGTTGTTCAGGTTCATAATCAGGCAGTCGCTGTGTCAGCCAACGGTGCAGGGCCACCGAATACATCGCCGCCTGGAGGTCATAGTGTGATGAAGTCATCGCATCGCGAAGCGCTTGGGCGTGATAGCAGCTCCCACGGTCCCCGAGTCGATTGGTTTTGTAATCGAGTACGTAGTAGCGGCCGTTCTGCTCATACACTAAATCGATAAATCCGGTGAGCTGGCCCTGTAGGGGGATGGCTGGCATCGTTAGGCTGTCTTGCCACCAAGGCAAGGCTTCAAACGCATGGATTAGGTCGGCTTGAGTCAGGCCTGATTTAAATGCGAGCTGAAATTGCGGCTCTGGTCTTAGCTGACGAGTTGAAAGTTCTGCCAACGCGGACCCACCGGGAAGCGGTTGCCGTTCGATCGTTTCAATCCAGTGAACCATTGCCGGTTCGATGGCACGGGATAAATGATGGGGCCAGTGCAAAGAGATCAGAGAGGCCAAGCTCACATCATTGGGGTGTCGTCGCGCTCGATGCTCAAGGATCTGGTGCACAAAGTTTCCGGTATCCGTGCCCCCAGGGACCCCGTGCCACGAATTGTCGTAATCCATCTCATCCATTGTGATTTCGACTTCGTCTTCCGCACGCGTCGGTTCATCGTGCGTGTGTGCATGACGCGTTAGACTCGAGAAACTTCGCACAAACCACTTCGGCTGTATGTCCCGTTGCAAGGGCGCGCTATCGTCCACTCGGGGATTGAACCCAGGGCGTTTGTGGGGGGTGGATGAGACCCAGTTGGCCAGCGCATGGTCGGAGCCAATGGACTCCGGATCTCTGCCGTCCAAAAGAGGTGTCGTGGCAGACTCTTTGCCTTCGCTCGCTAAAAACCCCGCATGTTTGGCCCGGGTCAGCGCCACATAAGGCAAGCGCATGGCGTCCTCAAAGCCGTCAGCTGCCGCCGGTTCAACGGCCTGATTGGTAAAATTGAGCACCAACCCATCGGGGCTTGAGTGGCTGTGGCAGAAGGCCCCTGCTTTTGGTGTTTTGATGGGTATGCGCCCGGCCAAAATGACAATGGGATATTGAAGCCCTTTGGCGCCATGCACGGTGGTGATGGTGGCCACGCCACGCAAACTGGGTGCTCGGGGCTTTTCGGCTTCGACGGCTTTGGTGGCATCGGTGGCCCGATGGCCCCACCAAAGGGCGGCTTCCAAAGGGCTCAGTCCTTTGGCCTCGGCACCAAATACCTCCAAGCATTGGTTGAGTGCCATGATGTTTCGAACCCCATCCAGTGTTTGTGGCTGTCGGGCGGTCGTTCCGTAATGGGCCAAAAGCTCTTGGATGGCCCGAGACGGCCCTTCACGGTACCAACGCTCCCGAGCCTCGATGACTCTGTGTTGCCAATCTTGAAAATCGGCGTGTGCCACTAACGGCCCGTCACTCACCAAGGACACCCCAATGAGTTCGGTGGCAGCCGCACTGCTCAACAAATCCACGTCATCAGGATTTGCCAACGCATACAGCACAGACACCATCTCGCGACTTAAAGGGTGATGGAATACGGATTTTTGATCGGCAAAATGAAATTCGACGCCCAAGGTTCGCCCGGCCGTCTGGATATCGCTGGCCTGCTGCCAGTTATTAACCAAGACCGTGATGTCGCCGGGGCATACAGGGTCTGATCCGAGGCACAGACGATTCCCTTCCCCAAGGCTAGACAAGGTGGCAGTGAGTTGAGCGACGGCATCCGCCGTTAGCTCGGGGCACCACTGAAATGCGGGAAGGGCTTTGCCGTCTAACATCAAGGGCGGCCGATCGAGTCGGCCTGTTTTCAGCGGAATGCACTCAAGCGATTGGCCGACGGCGAACGTGGGGTCGTACAGTTGATTCAGCCCATTGACCACGGATTCAGTGGACCGCCAATTGGTGTCGAGTTGCCAACAATGGGTCTCGGGTAAAGAGGCTCTGACTTGGTAATAAAACCGTGTGTCGGCGCCTCTAAATCGATAAATCGCTTGTTTGGGGTCACCCACCAACACCATGAGACGGTCCTCTGTGTCTGGATAGAGTGCATCCAACAGAGTCCATTGTGCGCGGTCTGTGTCTTGAAATTCATCTACCAAGATGACGCGATGAGTCGGCTTCAGTTCAGGATCGACGGCAGTCGCCACGCGCGCGGCTTCGGACAAAATCAAATCCGGGTGCATTTCACCTCGCTCTGACAGTCTCTTAGAAAGAAGCGAGTCAACTTGTCGAAATGCATAGGCACGAAAGGCTTCTTGGGCTGGCGTGGGCCGAGTAATAGAGAGCCAACGTTGCCAGATTGGCTGTTCGGTTTCTTTCCACTTCTTGGCAAAGTAGTCGAGTGCTGTTTTCGGTACATCGCCGGGATGGGTTGCCGACAGGCAGGCGTCAATGTGATTTCTTAACGTAGGCTTTTGGGTTTTTGGTTGCGCCAGCAGCTCATCTTGCGACTTGGAAAGTTCGGTTAGGCGCTCCTGAAATTCGGCGAAGGTGGAGGTCAAATCCACCACTTTCTTGCCCGTCGGCACCCAAACTGCGTACTGGTTAGATAATACGCCGGCTGCTTCGGCAAACGATTTTTGAGAGCCTAAGGTGTCTTTGAATAGGCCAGAACGGTCAAGTGACGCCAGTTGCCGATAGGTATCCAAGGCGGCGTCTAGCAAGACATCATCGACCGACTCGTTCATCGGTCTTGGATGAATATCGACCGAGGGGCCTAGGCTTTGAAGCACCTGCAGAGCAAATCCATGGATGGTAACAATAGTGACGCGATGCAATTGTTGCTGAGCTGCGATGTATCTTTGTCGATGCTCCGTGGTCGCCGGTTGTTCGATCGCCTGAGTGAGTGCCTCCCGCAATCGGGCTCTGAGCTCCCGAGTCGAGGCCCGGGTAAAGGTCATCAGCACCAAGTCAGCCGGCGCCACCTGCTGCTCGCCAAGCGCTCGCAATGCCAGCGCCATGAGATTGTGGGTTTTTCCTGTCCCGGCGCTTGCTTCAATGAGATGGCGGCCATGGTGCGGCAGGGAGTCGAGTTTAAAAATCTGCACGCGACCTCCGTTCTCTGAGTGCGACCAAAGGGACCACCAATTCTGACACCAGTTCCCTGTGACGATTTTCAAACCCGCCTTGATGCGCAAACAACCGTCGGTAATAGGGCCTGTGCACCAAAGGCGAGCTATTCCATGTCACCTCGAGGGAGGCGCTCGGATCTTTCAGTAATAATTCGGCATGTTGGATGGCCAAGGGCGCGATCAATGGACAGGGTGCGGACGCATTGTGGCTGAGTACCTCACACCACCGCTGCGCTAACGCTTTTGCTTCGGATTGAGCCATGGGCTGTATGCGATAGATTTTATTGCCAAAGGTCACCAAGTGCATGGGGGATGGCTCACGCATGAGGCAGAAGCCCAAGAGCATGTCGAGATAGGCGGCGAGCGTTTTCCGACCATCCGGATCCTTCTCGGGTGTGATGCGAGGGTAAGTGGCTGTGGCCAGTGCATGGACTTCGATGCAATACGGTCCGAGAGTTAGCTCGGTATTCGGAAACTGGGTTTTAGGTGTACTGAGTGCCGCTTTCACACGTTCCGGGGTTAATCGATGAACGGTATCGGCCTCTATATCGTCGGGAAACTCTGGGTGCTGTCTCAGCCACAATGCGATTTGCTCGGTATCGCCCGATTCCAAAAACAGTGTCTTGAGTCGGTGCGTATGCAGTGGAGATAACGTCAACGGTTCCTGATCCAGACGATCCTCCGGAGGACTCGACAGCTTGGCACCTTTGCCAGCCAAAAAAGCGGCGGCAGGATCCATGGCCGTGGCAATCCAGTCTGCATCCCGCCAGCGGGTTTGGGGTTCTGTGGGTACAGATTGATTGGCGGTGGGCTCTGAAGCTCGGACAAGTGGCAATGGGAGGCCCATCGCACCTTGTTCGATCCATGGGTTGCGCTCATCTGGCGGGTGGCCCAGAGCGCTCAGTAATGCCGTCATGGCCGAAGCGGGCAGCTCTGGCTCCAAACTGATGGGATGTCGGCCTTGCCAACCGATCCACAGTTTTTTCTCGGTGTTGATGAGTGCATCGAAAAACGCCTGTCGTTCGGCCTCAGGTTCGATTAAATCGCCGGCTCGTGGGTGTTGCGCGATCAAATCCCAGGCATGAATGGGCGATTCACTCGGCAGCGTACCGTCATTGGCCCCCAAGACAGCGACTAAGGGCTGCCGGATCGCACGAATGGTTTGCACGGAGGTGACAGACACTTGATCGCCCAGGGCGACCGGTCGGCTTAAGCCCCGACTCGCGCCCAACTCCAAATAGGCGGTTAAGACCGTCCAAGGTAGAACAGTCGATAAGGTCGAATCATCTAGACCTGGCAGTTCGATCGGGTGCAGCGCATCCAGACTCAACCGTTTTAGGCTGTCATTAAGGGTGGTTAAGGCCTCGTCGAGGCTCGCATGGTCGGGCAGAGCGACGAAGGATTCGATCGCCTCAAAGATCGCCAAAACGGTATCCAGTAACAAGCTTTGCTCTAAAGGCTCGGTGATCACGGCATTGGATTCGACCGTGCGTGCGGGATCGGCTAACAGGCCATTGAGAAGCCGCGCCTTGGCAGCCGCTAAGCTATGGCGATGCCCCCTGACTCCCCGACGCGCACCGGAATCGTTGAGCCAGCGTTCGAGGGTTCGAATGTCGCGGTCGGATAGATCAAATTGGGTGCGAACGGATTCGTGGGTGAGATATTGAAGTACGCGGTTGGCTCTAAACCCCAGTCGCTTGCTGTCCGCCAATAAGGCGATGCCGGCGTGTAACAGCGGTGTAATGGTTAAGGGATCGGGTGCTGTGGGCAAATGCCGTCTTGGATCCACATCACTGAAGACGCGTTGGACGATTGGACCGTACAGCCCGGGATCTGTGGCGACGATGGAGAGATCTCTGAGGCTGTGAGCCGGGTCCTCATTGAGGTAAGCCATCACCCACTTTTTCAGAGCCCAGACTTCGTCTGTCGGCGAGGTGGCGGCATAAAATGAAATAGAGTCGTCGGGAGTAATCGGTGCGTCGAGTGCGTGATTTTGAAATAGGCTCTGAGCCAACTGATTCAGAGCGGTCTCTGCGGCATGCGTGGGGGGCTGATAACCATCCACGGATGTTTCCGCGATTAATTGGCGCATAAAGCGGGCCTTTTCGACCGCTAAATCCTGAAGCAGTGGATGATTAAGTGCCACCCCGGTCTCGTCCACATCGCGCTCAAGAAACCACCCCTCCGGAGACGGAGACTGAATCCAAAGGGCCACCATGCGCGTCTCGCTAACCTGTTTAAGGCAGGCCAAGGCAATATCAGACAAACGATCAGGGCAAAAAACAAACAAACGCGACAGCGTGTCGGTTTGAGGGGTCAACTGCCCCTGAGCTAGGGCCAGCCGATCGGTATGTGTGGTAAAACGCTCGGCCTTTTGCACGGCCTGCCACAAGGGCCCGATGGTTTGATCACCGGGGACAATCGAGCGACCTTGCTCCCAAGCGATCAGCCAGTCGGGCCGATCCGTCAGACATGCCGTGAATAACTGAGTTAATCGGCAGAGTTGGTCGGCTAATAGTGCAGGCGCTGTCTCTGGGTGTGATGCGGACCATTCACAGGCCACACGCCAGAATAACCGCGTGGGACGCGTCGGGTCAGGCGGGTTCGGTGATAACGAGGCCAAGGCATCCTCGACACTTAAGAACCGAACATTGGCAAGTGTGCCAAGGCGCTCAGTAAGGTGAACCTGCAACCAGCGTCCGGCATCCCGATTGGGCACTAAAATCCAGTCTTCGTCTAAGGGTGACTCATGATGTGGTATCGCCAAAATCTCAGTTAGAGACTGGGTCAATGCGGCATGTGAGTTGGACATAATGATTTGCATGCGTTTTGGCGAGGCCCTTCAAGCTTTGACGCGACTGACTGCGCTCCTTCAGACTATAACGGAGAAGTTGGAGAAATGTTTCGATGAACCCCCTCGTTGTTGATGACACCCGTATTGCACAGATGAAGCCTCTGATCACCCCTGCGATTTTGCTGGAAGAGTTGCCGATGACCGAGGCCATGGTGGCTTCTGTTGCTAAAGACCGCCAAGAGATTGCAGACATCATGCACGGGCGCGACCCTCGACTGTTGGTGGTGGTAGGCCCTTGTTCGATTCACGATCCAGAAGCAGCCAAGGACTATGCCAATCGTTTAAAGCCGCTCATCGAGCAATACAAAGACCAATTAAAAATTGTCATGCGAGTCTATTTCGAGAAGCCACGCACCATCATCGGTTGGAAGGGCTTAATCAACGATCCCGGACTCGATCAGTCGTTTCAGGTTAATAAAGGATTGCATAAGGCGCGGAGCTTGTTGTGCTACCTAGTTGAGCGCGGCATTCCGGTGGGTTGTGAGTTCTTAGATACCATCAGTCCACAATTCATTGCCGATCTGGTGTCTTGGGGTGCCATTGGCGCCCGCACCACAGAGAGCCAAGTGCACCGCGAGTTGGCCTCAGGGCTTTCGATGCCGGTGGGATTTAAAAACGGCACCGATGGCACGGTGTCTATTGCGACCGATGCGGTGCAGGCAGCCAGTCATTCGCATCACTTTTTATCCGTTACAAAGCAGGGGGTGGCCGCCATTTTCGGTACTACGGGTAACCCCGATTGTCATGTGATTCTTCGCGGTGGTCATCAGGGGCCTAATTACGACCGCGAATCCGTGCAGACGATCCTTGAGGTGTTAAAGGCGAAGCAACTGCCGCCCCTTTTGATGGTGGATTGCAGCCACGGGAATTCTGAAAAAGACCACAGCAAACAGGCTCGGGTGGTGGAGAGTGTGATTGCGCAGCGCCAATCTCCAGACCACGGTATTTTCGGCATCATGGTGGAAAGTCATCTGGTGGCGGGCAACCAGCCGTTGAAGCCGAACCTGGCAGACTTGACTTATGGGCAGTCGGTGACCGATGCCTGCATTGGGTGGGATGAGACAGAGGCGTTGTTGGCGGCTCTGGCAGCGCGTGCGTAACGCCGAATGTGCGCGTAGGCCTAAGATCTGTATGGATTTCACAAATTGTCATAAAGTTGTAACAACCCGTCTGGGACACTTACGGCTCCAAATCATATGTGATGGAGTTAACCCAATGAAATTTGTTAAATCTTCGACCCTAGTTGCCCTGTCTTTGGGTGCTATGGTGTCTGTCAGCGCTCAAGCTCGTGATAACGTGCAGATCGCTGGTTCTTCTACCGTATTGCCTTTCGCGTCAATTGTTGCTGAGCAGTTCGGCCAGTCATTCGCTGAATTCCCTGCACCAGTTGTTGCTTCAGGTGGTTCTTCAGGCGGTCTTCGTCAGTTCTGCCAGGGCGTTGGTGCTAACACAATCGACATCGCTAACGCGTCACGTTCTATCCGTGAAAAAGAAGTGAAGGCCTGTGCCGAAGCTGGCGTTGACAAGATCATCGAAGTCAAAATCGGTTATGACGGAATCGTATTCGCATCACGTCGTGACAGCGGAAGCTTCGAGTTGACTGAACAGCACATCTATCTGGCAACTGCTGCTCAGATTCCGAACGGCACTAACAAGTTCCCTGTTTTGATCGACAATCCTTACACCAACTGGAATCAGATCGATTCAAGCTTGCCTGATCAGGAAATCCTGTTGGCTATTCCTGCGAGCAACCACGGTACTCGTGAAGTATTCGAAGACAACGCATTGGCTGCCGGTTGTGAAACTGTTCCAGGTTTCAGCCGTTTGAGCGAAGACCAAGCGGATGAAGCGTGTATCGCTGTTCGCAAGGACGGTCGTGTGATCGAAATCGCAGGTGACTACACTGAAACCTTGGCTCGTTTGAACGCTGACAAGAACGCTGTGGGCGTATTCGGTTTGAGCTTCTACGAATCAAACCGTGACCGTCTGCAGGTTGCTTCTGTCGCTGGCGTGACTCCTACTGCGAAGACTGTAGAAACTGGTGAGTACCCAATCTCACGCCCATTGTTCTTCTACATCAAGGACGCGCACATTGGTGTGATCCCTGGTCTCCAGGAATACGCTCAATTCTTCATCTCTGAAGGCGTATCAGGTATCGGTAGCCCATTGGAGCAAGCCGGTCTGGTGCCTCTGAACGATCAAGAGCGCGCTGAAGTTCTGTCACGCATTGAGAACCGCGTAGGTTTGTAAGTTCGTGTTCGGATACTGATGTGTCCAAGTGAGCGCTCCCGTTAGGGTGCGCTCACTTTTATTTGCAAGGTAGCATTCATGGATACTTTACTCGTTGTCACTCTACTGCTTGCCCTCTCAGTGATTGCATATCAACTGGGTTTGGTGCGAAGCCGTGCAGTAGAAAGTGGTTCGGCTGATGGCTCAATGCAAGCAGTTAGGCTGCATTCTCGCCCTCAATATCACGGATGGTTGGCGGTCTTAAGGGCCCTGGTCCCTGCCATATTCATTTATATCGTCTGGACGATTTTTGGTTCCCAACTGATTGGCTCGATGGTGCTTGATAGCATGCCTGCTGATGCGGTTCCAGAAGGCGCATTGCAACAGAAAGTATTGCTACAAAAGATTTCAAATTTGTCTTCAGGTTTCGGCATTTTGGGTGAGGCTGCTCCGTTTGAGCGTGATGCGGCGGCCCGGATGTCACAGCTCACTGTCACCTTCCAGACCATCGTATTCGCATTGATGGCTTTCGTTGCGGCAGTGGGTCTCTACTGGTCTTGGAAAACGACCGGTGCTTCCGTGCGTGCGCGGAATAAAGTTGAGGTGGCTGTGCAGACAGCGTTGATTGTGTGCTCTGCGGTCGCCATTTTGACCACGCTTGGCATTGTCTTATCGATGCTCGGTGAATCGCTCGAATTCTTCTCGTTGGTCAATCCTTTGGATTTCTTTTTCGGGCTTGAATGGAATCCAGCGTTTGCCACTGTGGGTGAAGGTTCAACCGACGGTTTCGGCATGATCCCATTGTTGAGCGGCACGTTATTAATCGCTGCGATCGCGATGGTGGTTGCCATTCCAGTCGGTCTGATGTCTGCGATTTACATGGCCGAGTATGCGTCTTCCGCCACGCGCGCTTGGGCCAAGCCTGTCATTGAGGTGTTGGCGGGCATCCCAACCATCGTGTACGGCTTCTTTGCCCTGGTGACTGTCGGTCCGTTTTTCGCGGGTTTGGGCGTGTCGCTCGGCCTTGATATCCGAGCGACATCCGCCCTGACTG
>CAJXXD010000007.1 GCA_913062835.1 uncultured Gammaproteobacteria bacterium | reverse complement strand
GCCTCTTCGCCAGTTAGCTTTCGGGTTTGCACGGCTAGGGGCCGGCCACCTACCGACACCCCTCAAAGAATCGGCCGAACGCTTGTTTCACGCTCAAGTCAAAGAACCGTTCATGGTCGCCGGTAGCGACCGGGTTGATACGGCTCTGTTAGAAGCAGGCGCTGGACGACTGCAAGTCAAAATGGGGGCGGAAGGAGTCTACTGCGGTGCGTTGCCCGATCGACACATTGGCTTTGCTTTGAAGTGCGAAGATGGAAGCCTTCGAGGTCAAGAGGCCTTGGTGATTGCATTACTTGAGGCCTTGGATGAAGTGGCGATAGTCAACCGGTTACCGGAGCCTATGCGCCATCCGACGATCACAACAGCACGTGGTCTGGATGTGGGTGCGATCTCAGTTCGACGCGAGACATAAATTTTGGGGCGCTGAGCTGACCGCCTCAGCTCGCTCGACCACCACAGGCGCCAACATGGATTCTACTTGACCCTGGGCCTCTCTCGCGATGACCGCGGCCGACTCATCGACCTCGATGGGCTGACCGATGGCCACACGCCCCCGGATAAAGGGCGCTTGCGACAAACGTGTCATGTGCGAAACGAAGTCGTCATCGCCTGCATAGGATGCAAGTTCTTTACCCGGCCCGTGATAACTCAGCGCCATCGGAACGACCGGAACCCCGGCTCGCCGAGCGGCTTCTATTAGCCGGCTGCGGAATTTAATGGGCATCGGACCACGGGTGGATGTACCTTCCGGGAACACCACCACACGATCGCCTTGAGCCAGCGCATCGGCAATGGCATTCAACGCCAAATCGGCTGAACGACGATCGCCACGATTCACGTACAAGGTTCCCGCGCCTGTGGCGAGTCGACCGACGATCGGCCAGTCAGCCACCTCCGCTTTGGATAAAAACCGGACATTCAAAACAGAACCGATCATCAAAATGTCGATCCATGAGAGGTGGTTAGACACAATCAAACAAGGGCCTTCCGGCACCTGTCCTACGAGTACCCGCTCGATACCAAAATTGTGTAACGCTTTCCGATGCCATAACTGAATGCGACGTTTTGTCAGGCGTGGGTCACCGCGTTTAGCCAAACGATTCAGTGTCCAAATACCGGACACCATATGCCAAATGATCCGAATCAGCTTCACGCAGTCGCCGCCACAGAAGGCGTCTTAGTGACCGCATCGGCAGCCTTGGATTCACGCCCAAGGAAGTGTTTGAAGTAGCGGTGATTCAATTCACGCATATCCAAAATCACCATCAAGTCCGCTACGCCGAACTCTTCATCAAAACTCGGCTCGCCACACACCCAAGCGCCAAGGCGAAGATAGGCTTTAAGCAAAGGGGGCATGATCGCGCCAGACAGTTCGGGGTAATCGCCACGAGCAACCGGGATTCGAGGCGTCGCACGAAGATGCTCCGGGCTTAAGTGGTTGCTTCGCAAGTTCGACATCAATGTTTGAACCAACTGCCCCTCATCGCGGCAAGGCACACTCGCGCAACCCAACAGGTAATCAATATCCCATCCTTTCATGAGCTGGGCGATGCCACTCCACAACAACATGATGCCGCCGCCGCTTCTAAAATCGACATGGACACACGTACGTCCGAGTTCCACCACCTCGCCCTCGAGCGAGGAAATGAACTCGGCATTGAATTCAGATTCTGAATAGAAGCGACCAATCTGCTCAGCCTGCGCGCGACGTAATAACCGGGTGGAAGCGACAATACGACCGGTGGCCAACTCTTCAACCAACAGGTGCTCACAATGGGCATCAAACTCGTCCCACTCTACCCCGGGACGACTGGTCTGAACCTGGGCCCCCATTTCTGTGGCAAACACATCGTAGCGGAGCCGTTGGGTGCGCTCGATCTCTTCAGGGGTGGACGCTAACCGAACAGAGAAGCCTTGACTGCGGTTCAATTCCATCGACGACATGCATAATTCCTTGGCAGTTTTTTACAGTCTATGACGCAAGAAAGACGGTTCTATGAACAAATAATGACAGTTTTGTGACAGCGTTTCGACCTTTAGTCGATGGTCAGAGTCATTCCGTCGCGGGCAACGATGATTTGACCGTCAGCCGGTAAGGGTTGATCCATCAAGTGGTTTTCCAAGTCGTGACCGATGTGCGTTAGGTACAACCAAGGAGCCTTCAATTCCCGATGCAACTCCACGGCCCGATCGAGGCTTAAATGATTCCGTGCGGGACCGGGGGGATAGGTGCAATCCACGATCACGACCTTAGGCTCGGCGGCTTGAATGCAGGCCATCGACTCAGGCCCGATGCCATCGCAATCGCTCAAATACACCACCGATTCTCGCCGGCCTTTTAAGACATAGCCGAAGGTCATTTTTGAGTGTTTGATTGGCACCGGGATCACCGTCAGCTCGTCCGATAACACCCGAGGCTCATAAGCGGTCAAGGTGTGCGAAAAATCCAAACACCCTGAGTGCGTGTGAAGGTCATCGCACCCCTGGGGGTCGGGCGGACCAAACACCGGAATGGGATCCACCGCACCCCATCGAAGATGAAACAAACCCGCGACATGATCCATGTGGTAATGGGTCAACACGATGCCCTGCAAGCTAGTGGGATCAACCCAATCCGCCAAATCTGTACGGCCGGCATCCAATAAAAAACGACCCTGGGACGTCTGAATTTCAGCAGAGGCTGGCCGCCGCCTAAAGTTTTCATCAACGCGCGCTCGCGAGCACGCACGGCAACGACACCCATACACCGGAATTTGTGGCGCATTGCCTGTACCCAGCAGTCGCATCAGCATCGAATGTGCTCCATAAATGCAATCGCCATATCCTCGGGCGTCCCGTCGTTGATCAGCGTTAAGTACGGCCGCTCTTCTGCTAAGGCACCGGCCAACTCTCGATTGCGCCTCAGGCGCGCGTGGATTTCAAATTCAGACTCCCGTCCTCGCGCCTCCAGTCGATGCTTTAAGATGGCATCCGGCACTTCAATAGTCACGAGCTTCAAGTGAGGCAATCTCGAACGTGCGGTGGGCCAATACACCCGAGACCCATTCAAGATGGCTGCCGGATGTGAATTCAATTCGCTCACCCGAATTCCATAGTGAAATCCATTGGCTGACCAGTCCAAAGCAAACTGACCCCGCGTCTTCAGGTTCAAAAACTCCATTTCTGAGACTGCTTCGGACTGTTCCGATGGATCCGCAGGGCGCGTAATAGTGCGCACCACCACATGGGGTGCGCCTGCTTGCTGTTTCAATGCCGTTAGAAATGCATCCTTCCCTGCCCCAGAGGGTGCGCAGAGATAGAACAAATCCGGTTTCATCAGAATACGCGCCGGCCGGCAACGTAGGTTTCGGAGACTCGCGCACCGTGCTGATCAATTTCGGCCAACACCACATCCCCACGATAACCCTCCGCCAACTCGCCACGATCATTCAAACGTGCCGCTTTCGCTGGATTCGAGGTGACCGTCGCCACTGCTTCAGCCAAGGACAGTCCCATATCAGATTCTGTCAATTTCACGGCGGCAGGCAGCAACGCCGTCGGGTAATAATCAGACGACAACACGTCGAGCCATCCCTTCGCAGCGAAGTCTTTGGCCGCCACATTCCCAGAATGAGATCCACCTCGAATCACGTTGGGTGCACCCATCATCACGTGAAGCCCTGCAGCATGACTCGCTTCTCCAGCTTCCATCGTGGTCGGAAACTCCGCCAAAGAACAGCCTAGTGCAATCGACTCATTCACATGATCAACCGTCGCATCGTCGTGGGAAGCCAAGGCAATGCCATGGGTTGTGCAAAGCGCTGCGATCGCTTCGCGGTTAGGCCCTGAAAACTGTTCAGCGGCCGCAGCATGATCAGCCATGATGACCTCAAACTCAGCATCTGAGTACCCGTATTTCTTTTGGTTGTACTCGCGGTATTTTTCGATTGATGCAAACTGCCGTTGTCCTGGCGCATGGTCCATTAAGGACACCAAGTTCACACCATCCACACCTGCCCAGCGCTGGAAATACGTGTCTGTGCCCTCACACGAACACTCACAGCGAAGATGGACATGGTGATCCACTCGAAAAATATTTTGCTGGCGCACATCCAGTAGGGTTTGGATCGACTCGGCGGCAATGCGCTCACGGACCGCACTGGCTTCACCAAACCCGTAGCCGATTGCGATCGCGTCAAACACGGTCGTAATCCCAGAGGTCGCCAATTGCGCATCGTGAGTAATCAACGCATTCATATGAGGCCAATTGACCCCCGGGCGTGGCTCAAAATATTTTTCATGGTTGTCTGTATGGAGCTCAATCAACCCAGGGATCACCCAGCGATGACCGGCATCGACCACGTCCGGTCCAGACTCGACAGAATCACTGATCGCGACGATCATGCCATCTTCAATGGTTAGGGTGGCTGGCTGAAACACGCCCTCTATCAGGACTTGGCGACCTGCAATTCTCATACGCACTGTGTTGCCTCCAACATTACTAGGCGATCCGCCAAGCGGCCTCGCAACTCGTCATCGTGAAAAATTCCAACTAAGGCCGATCCTTGAGCGCGAGCCTCCTGCACCATCTCGGCCACCACGTCGCGATTCCTCGCGTCAAGCGAGGCGGTCGGCTCATCGAGCAATAAAATGGGGTAATGAACAATCATGCTGCGCGCAATATTGACCCGCTGCTGTTCCCCCCCTGAGAAGGTGGCCGGCGCCAAAGTCCACAGTCGTTCTGGCAAATTGAGCCGCCTCAGCATGCGACTGACCCGCTCATTAATCTCTTCCCGATCCATTTGCCGACGCTCAAGGGGTTCCGCGACCAAGTCCCAGGTGGATACCCGAGGAATCACCCGCAAAAATTGACTGACAAACCCCAAGGTATGACGGCGAAGTTCTAATACCTGGTGAGGGTGTGCAGACACCAAGTCCACTTCCTCTTCATCGCCCGCGATGAGAATCGAGCCTTGGTCGGCCAAGTAGTTGCCAAATAGCATCTTTAATAAAGTACTTTTACCGCAGCCAGACGGACCCGACAAAACCACTAATTCGCCGGCATCCACATGCAGACTGATGCGGTTGAGAACCGGTAATACCGTGCCGCCTTGATTGTGCAGCGTGAAAGTCTTGGAGACCTCTGACACCGTGATACGACGCATTAATTCACCTGCAAAATTGAGGCAACCAGTTGCTGGGTGTAGGCCGCATGCGGGTCATCCAGCACCTGATCTGTTAATCCAGACTCGATCACCTGGCCCGACTTCATGACCAGTAAGCGATCGGCTAGAAGTCGTGCGACCCCCATGTCATGAGTGACGATCACCACCGAGATCCCGAGGTCATGCACCAGTCGCTTCAAGGTATCGAGCAACTTAGCCTGCACAGACACGTCTAGCCCGCCGGTGGGCTCATCCATAAACACCAACTTAGGGTGGGTCACCAGATTGCGGGCGATCTGCAACCGCTGCTGCATCCCGCCGCTGAACACGGCGGGACGGTCATCGATGCGTGAAGGATCAATCTCAACCTCAGCCAGCCACTTTTCGGCTTCGGCTCGGATATCGCCATAATGACGCTCTCCCACACCCATCAGTCGCTCACCAATATTGCCGCCAGCTGAGATCCTGAGTCTTAGTCCATCGCGCGGGTTTTGGTGGATAATCCCGAATTCGGTTCGACCGAGATAGCGCAGATCACTCTCGCTCGAACTACAAAGATCCCAAACTGTCTGATGTCGATCGATAAATTGCAGGGTGCCCGAATCCGGAGACTCTTGACCGGACAACAAACGAAGCAGGGTACTTTTACCCGACCCCGATTCGCCTACGATGCCCAACACTTCACCCGGCCAGACATCTAAGGAGACCCCAAGACACCCCTGGCCCGGCGCGTACTCCCGCGTTACATCCCGCGCCGTTAAGATGGGCTCACGCATCCTCACCTCGACGACTTCGGCAATGGTGCGTATCTGAACACACGAACATCCGTGCGCCCTGGTCGTCGACCACTACTTCATCTAAGAAGGTGTCATCGGCACCGCACAGCTCACACACACCATCCCAGCGCTGGATCTCAAACGGATGATCCTCAAAATCCAAAGACACGACGTCGGTGTACGGAGGCACCGCATACAAACGTTTTTCACGGCCTGCGCCAAACAACTGCAACGCTGGGTTTTGATGCATTTTTGGATTATCAAATTTGGGGATGGGCGAAGGATCCATGACATACCGCCCATTGACCATCACAGGATAGGCATAGGCCGTTGCGATCTGCCCAAATTGCGCGATGTCCTCGTACAGCTTCACATGCATCACCCCATACTCGGAGAGCGCGTGCATTTTCCGTGTTTCGGTCTCGCGCGGCTCAATGAAACGCAACGGCTCCGGAATGGGCACCTGATACACGAGGATTTGCCCAGATACCAAAGGTGTCTCGGGGATGCGGTGCCGCGTTTGGATAATGCTTGCGTCTTCGGTGACCTCGGTAGTCGCCACTTGCGCGGTCTTGGCAAAGAATCGACGAATACTGACAGCATTGGTGGTGTCATCAGCGCCCTGGTCAATTACTTTCAAGCAATCATCGTCGCCAATGATGGCGGCGGTCACCTGAATCCCACCGGTTCCCCAACCGTAGGGCAGAGGCATTTCACGCCCCCCAAAGGGCACCTGCAACCCAGGCACCGCAACGGCCTTGAGCAAGCCTCGACGAATCATCCGCTTCGTCTGCTCGTCCAAATACGCAAAGTTGTAGCCGGTCAACTCACTCATCACCATCCGCCTCGCGTTGTGCCCGAAGCCGGCGAATCAGTTCGAGTTCACTTTGAAAGTCGACGTAATGCGGCAGTTTTAAGTGGCTGACAAATCCCCAAGCCTCTACGTTATCGCAATGGGCCAACACGAACTCTTCGTCTTGTGCAGCCGATTCCACTTCCTCATCGAACTCTTGAGTCCGCAAAGACCGATCCAATAACGCCATCGACATGGCTTTTCGTTCAGACAAACCGACCTGCAGCCCATAGCCTCGAGTGAAGGTGGGCGGCACCTCGGCACTGCCTTCAAACTGGTTAATCATCTCGCATTCGGTCATTAGCAACTCGCCTACCGGCAAGGCATAACCGAGCTCTTCGACTTCCATCGCCAAAGGCACTGCACCGGATCGAATTTCACCAGCGAATGGATGATTTCGTCCGTATCCGCGCTGAGTCGAATAGGCAAGCGCCAACACGAACCCTTCATCTCCTCGTGCCAAGGCTTGCAAGCGTGTGGCTCGATCTGCGGGGAATTCCAGCGGGGTTCGCGTGATATCGGTCTCGGATGCCTCACCAACTGGCGGTGCTTCGACCAGTCCCTCGTTTTCAAGAATCGACAACACAGCCGCCAGCTCTGAATCATCTGAAGCCGATTCGGTCGCCGTAGGTACCTCAGGCTCAGACTCGTCATCCTCCGTGTCGACCGCATTTACGGCCAACTGGAAATCGAGTAAGCGGTGGGTGTAGTCATAGGTTGGCCCTAACAACTGACCGCCAGGCACGTCCTTAAAGACCGCTGAAATCCGACGAATAATCCGCATTTGACCGGTTTGTATCGGCGTGCTGTTGCCATGCCTTGGCAAGGTCGTCCGGTACGCCCTCAATAGGAAGATGGCCTCGATCATGTCGCCTTGCGCCTGCTTAATAGCCAAGGCAGCCAGCTCCGGGTCAAACAAGGAGCCTTCGTTCATCACCCGATCGACCGCTAAACTCATCTGGTTCTGAATTTGCTCGAGCGTCAGTTCAGGAACCGACGGATCTCCGCGTCTCATTTCTGCCAGCAGGGTGTGTGCTTGTTCGATAGCGCGCTCGCCGCCCTTTACCGCCACATACATCAGTCGGCCCTCACCATAATGCGCGTCGACCGCGGAATACCCAACACGGTATGCTGATCCACAAAGTAGGCATCGAAGCCAAGCGGGTAGGTTTTCGCTTGCTGTCCCAATCGATACGCCAGGGCCTCATTCATCGGCAAGCGTTGTTCGGTCGCCGATTTAAGCCCGGGCCCCTCGACCAGGGTGTCCGTGGTTTCTGACCCGACCACAAACAATACCGTGGCTGACATGTCCGGGCGCTCATGGGACCCCACAGACACTCGATCTAAGAGGGCCAGGGTCTGTGACGAGTCCGCAGCCAGCACCGCAAAGTCTGCCGTTTCCGGGGTGTCTGACCACTTCACTCCGGTATGAAACAGCACGTTGGCTTTGAGGGTCTCATCGGCCCCAGGCCAGTACACCGACACATCCTGATCGAGTAAGGTCAATACCAAGGCCCACAGAGCTGGGCTCGCACCTGCTGGACTGTCAATTTCAGGCACCGGCACGGCACGCGCCGGCTCAGACAAGGCTGTTAACGCCGCCCGAAACGTTTTTTGCATGATGTGCGCGGGTTGTGCCGGTGCTGCGATCAGTGCATGAGACATCAGGCTTCCCCCCGCACCAGGGTGAAGAAGTTGACCCGACTTTCTTGGATCGCCTCATCTTCCATCGCGTCGAGCTCGTCCATCTCCTGACGCCACGCAGCCAAACGAGATTCCACCTCATCCGCACTCTCAGTCCGCTGCAAAGCGAGATCCAGCAAAGCGATTGCACGAGCTTGGGCTTTATTGCGGCCCAAAATTTGCCCATACCCTAAATGACCCAGATCGTCCTGCAGCACGCACCGTGTCAGACTCACCTCGCCCAATCGAAACGGCTGGCCCGTGGCGTGGATACGCCCTTCGGTCATCATCAAGCCGACTTCGGGCGCTTTCAATTCAGTGACAGACAATGACAGCGTGTCCGCCAGCGCAATGAGATCCTGAGCGGGTACACGCACCAAGACCGAGAGCCAATCCAAGCGGGCATTTCTCAACGCCTCTTCACTGGAAAACCGTGTGCTCATGCTGTTGCAGGCCGCTCCATCAAGCCTTCCAACAAGGCTCTAAAATCCGCGAGATCAAGCGCCAACTCCAAGTCTTCTTCTTTGGCCAGATCATCCCAACGCCGTAACTGAATAGCCTCGCGTGCGAACGGTACATTCAAAAACTGACGCTGTGCCTCGGCCGTCATTGGACCACCCTGTAGGTCGAGGCTGTGTTTGGACGCTGGACTGAGTGTCTCGTAGTAGCTCGGGTCGTTGCCCGTCAAAAATCGCTTGGCCACCACATGAAGACGGACCGGCTCAGTCACGGCCTTTGGAAACCATTGGCTTAAGAAATTTGCACCGGTCACTTCGTGCATCAAATCGTCACCCGGGTCTTTCTGGCCAAGGCTCTCATCCAACATATGCCCGATATCGTGCAGAAGGGCTGCGGCAATCAATCCTGAGGCGGCACCTTCTTGTGATGCCAAGGTGGCACACTGCAATGCGTGCTGCCGTTGGGTGACAAATTCACCGTATTTCTTGTCGCCATGCTTCGCAAAACAGCGCTCAATCACATCAAACATGGTCTTAAATTCCTGTCCGAGACCTGCCAATGCGCGCACAGTACGCAGTAATTGTGACAAGCCCGTGAACACGGGGTGACGTCATAAAAATGAAACAAAAACGTCATATAACGGGCTAAACGCAGGAGGTTTTATGACCACGCCCAACACCATCGCCATCGTCACCGACGCGTGGTTCCCGCAAGTGAATGGAGTGGTTCGAACCCTATCTCGCACCAAGAATCTGCTGGAGGAGCGCGGACATCGCGTCGAGGTAATCAGTCCTGACGGCTACCGCTCGATTCCCTGCCCCACTTACCCAGAGATCCGCTTGGCGCTCTTTGCGGCGCGCTCGGTTAAAAAACGGCTGACCGCCTTGAAACCCGATGCCGTGCACATTGCCACCGAAGGGCCGTTGGGGTTAGCCGCACGCCGCTGGTGTCGTCGCAATCGATTGCCGTTTACGACCAGTTACCACACGCGGTTTCCAGAATATGTTCGACTCCGCCTGCCTATCCCCTTGGCCTGGTCATATGCCTTTTTACGGTGGTTTCACGGGCCAGCCCACCGCATGTTGGTGGCCACCCAATCGATGGAAAACGAGTTGATCGAGCGCGGTTTTAAAAACATCGGACGTTGGTCTCGCGGGGTCGATCTCGAATTATTTAGACCGGACACCCAACGGATCGCCCCGGCCGAGCCCGTGCTTTTGTATGTCGGGCGGGTCGCACCTGAAAAAAATATCGAAGCCTTTCTCAGTGCCAAGGTGCCCGGTTTGAAACGCGTGATCGGCGGCGGACCCCAATTGGCAGAACTTCAAGCCACCTACCCAGATGTGGAATTCGTGGGCTATCTGCACGGTGAAGAGTTGGCAGCGGCGATGCGTGATGCCGACTGTTTTGTGTTCCCCTCACTAACAGATACCTTTGGCTTGGTGGTGCTAGAAGCCATGGCATCGGGTGTACCGGTCGCCGCATTCCCTGCGCCCGGCCCCATTGACTTGGTTCAGAACGGACACAACGGCTTTTTAAGTGACGAATTGGAAGTGGCGATCCGTGAAGCACTGACTGTGGATCGAAGCGCCTGTCGCGCTTTTGCTGAAACCTTTTCATGGGCACGCTGCACCGATCAGTTTGCGTCTCAACTGAAACCCGCAGATCCTGAATTGGTCCAGCAGGCAGTGTCATAAAAAGTTCACACAAACGACGCAAAGACGTCATGGCAAATTCATAGGATTGCAATCAACAACCGTTAGGGGGTTTGGATGCACGTATCTGCCTTAGCCAGCTTCTTCAATCGGCTCGACCGAGTGGAACGCCCTCTGTGCACGCTTGCGAACATGTTGGCGAACGTACCTGCTATCCATAAATTGTTTGTCTTTGTGTCTAAGCTCGGCGACGGACCTGCGTGGGTCAGTCTGTTTGTTCTTATTGGATTGACTACACCGGATGCCGGCAATTTGCCTGCAGTTCTGATCGGGGCATCCTTATTTAACCTCGCACTGTATAAGGTGATTAAGGGACAAACCCTGCGAAATCGGCCGTGCACGACCTGGGAAGCCATCAACCCAGCGACACCGCCCTTAGATCATTACAGCTTCCCAAGCGGCCACACGCTGCATGCCGTGACGATCACTTTGATTATTTTTCCGGTGCTCCCGCTACTCGGCCTAATTCTCGCGCCGCTAACGCTTCTCATCATGCTGTCTCGCGTTATCTTGGGGCTTCACTATCCGAGTGATGTGTTGATTGCCACTGCAATCGGATGGTGCGTGGCAACCGTCGCCGGTCATCTCGTATTCTTCTAACGCGTTCGGCGTTGATCCCAAGCATACAGTAAGGGCGCCAGACACCGGTCGTAAATCCAACAGCTCAGGTGATAAATCCCAGGGAAAGCAATTAACCGGCCAAGGATCCAATATCCCGGTAAGGTTCTCCAAATCGCTAAGAACGCATCAACCCCGACCACCACTTCGCCCGAAGGGAGCCTGACGTGTAAACGTTGCTTGGCTTGTTCAACCGACAACCCGGTTTGAGAGAACATATCACCCTGTTCAGAGATGGGTTCAAACTCCAGCGGAAGATGGCGCTTGAGACTGATACCGCGATAATGCCCAATCTCCAGAGAGCAGACTGGGCACTGATCGTTGTAAAGAATGGTTAATTTACTCATGCCCTAACAGTGGGCATGAGTCCCGTAAATGCAAGTCATCAGCTGGTGACACGGCAATCGGCTGGTACGAATGCATTCAGTGACGAAGACGACACCTCGCATGACCACACCAGGTTGTTGTTTGATACCGTTGGCGTGAATGACACGCTGCCTGCGTCTAGGCTGGTATGACCCGTGCCTTGGATTGCCACCTCAATCACGCCATTGGCTACAGACACACTCTCAACGTAGGTCGAGGTGATGCTGCCACTGGTCGGCAGGCCAGCCTCCGCATTATCCAAAGGCAATGAACCATTGGAAATATAGGCTTCACTCACCGAGGCTTTGACTTGCGAGGCCATGGAAATGGCTTCAGATACCTTGGCTCGGGTGGCGTAATCTTGGTAGGCAGGAATGGCTACCACCGCCAAAATTCCGACGATCGCGACCACGATCATCAACTCAATTAGCGTAAAACCCTTTTGCTTAATCAACATCGTATCTCTCCTTGGTTGCCATACGATGCCCACACCCTAGCTCGCGAGAAGCGCATGATGATTCAGGCTGTTCTTCGGTCCAATGGGCTCCGCCGCACCTGGTTTGGTATCTACAGTGCTGGCATGGAACCGATTGACTGTTTAGATCTTGCTTCATCCACCGGACTGCCCTGGGTCGAACTGTCGCTGGTGGCATCAAACGCAATCGATGCCACTTCATTGGGGCCGCGACTGGCTTTGCCTTTATCGCTTTCATTGCCTCTAACGGATCAAACAGCCCGTTTAAAACATGCCATGCCCTACCAATTACTCGGCCTTGCAGATCCTGCCGACTGTGATCGCTATACCGTGCGAGCCGACGAAGAGTTCACCCTTGAGTTTGAGGAATCCAAAGTAGACGACAGTGAGTTATTGCAAGCACCACTCGTCCGCTATGCGCGTCATCTCTTGCTACATGCCATCACCAACGGAGCCTCAGACATCCATATCAATCCATTAGCCGAGGACTGCCAAGTCTTATTCCGGATCGATGGCTTTTTGGTCGAGCAACCCAAACCCCCAAACCAACTGAACAAGCGCTTACTTGCACGGATCAAAGTGATGGCCAATCTGGATTTAACCGAGAGCGGCCAGGCTCAAGATGGGGTTTTATCGGTCGAAGACATCCAAGGTATTTCTCGCCGTTTTCGGGTTTCGGTTCTGCCCTCATTGCATGGCGAAAAAGCCGTATTGCGATTGGTGGGCCACGCGCAAGAAATCCCATTACTCGGCGACCTCGGATTCACACCTCACCAACTGAATGAGGTGAACGAGCTGTTAGACCACACCCAAGGGCTGATTCTAGTCACTGGCCCAACCGGTTCAGGGAAGTCACTCACCTTGGGCCGCATCTTGATGGACTTGGCGCGGAACGATCGTCATGTTGCATCAGTTGAAGACCCAATTGAGTTCGAACTGCCGAATGTTCATCAAGTGCAACTCAACCGAAGCCGCAACCTCGATTTCCCCGCCAGTCTTCGCGCCCTCTTGCGCCAAGACCCCGATGTATTAATGGTGGGTGAAATTCGAGATCAGGAAACCGCGGAAATAGCGCTCCAAGCCGCCGAAACCGGGCATCTTGTGTTATCCACCTTGCATACCAAACGCCCCTCAGATGCCTATCAACGCCTGGCACATTTCGGCTTATCTGAACCGCATCTAAGGTCAGTCCTTCGCATAGTCATAGGGCAACGCCTGGTCCGAACTTTATGTGCGATCTGCACCGGCTCAGGATGCAGCGAATGCCAAAACGGCTACCGTGGACGAACCGGGCTCTTTCAGTATTGGCGGCCTGGCGATGCCCCGAAACCTGAGCACACTGACTACGAAGAATCCATCCGATATCACCTCGCACACCAACGAACCACTTGGCAGGAGATCACGCGTGTCTTGGGACGAAGCAATCACCACGTGGTGGCATAAGATACAACCTGCAAAGGCCTCTTCAGAGGCTGACTTGCTGGCCATTTGGGCGCCCCTATTAGCATCTGGGCTCTCCATCACAGAGTCCATCACGTTGTTGGCAGAGACCGCTGAACACAGAGCGGATCGAGCGCGATTTACCGAGTTATTGCAAGGCATCCAGAGTGGCAAACCGCTGGGTACGGCTATGGGGGGG
>CAJXXD010000006.1 GCA_913062835.1 uncultured Gammaproteobacteria bacterium | reverse complement strand
TACGTGATCAAACGTCGACCGGTTCACGTGTTAGACGTGTTCAATCGTCGAGCTGCGCAGCTCTCGATCAGCACGATAACGCTTGCCGAGCTCTATCATGGGGTCGAAAAAAGTACGAGCCCTGATAAAAACATGGCTGCAATCGATGATTTTACGTCGCGTGTCGCCATTTTCGACTACGGCCAAGACTCAGCTGGGCACTATGGAAACATCCGTGCCGATCTCGAGCGGAAAGGTATGATCATTGGTATTAATGATCTGCATATCGCAGCGCATGCACGAAGTCACGGACTGACACTGGTCACGAACAATATACGAGAGTTTGGACGGGTTGAGGGTCTTCGCGTCGAGAACTGGGTGTAGCACGAATAGACTTCTTTAGCGATAAGCAGGTCCTGATTGGTGCGTTAAACCAAATTTCACTGTTTTTATCGATACGACCTCACATGAGACAAAGGCCATTGTATTAACCGCGACAAGGCTGTGAATTGAAAAGAAGAGATGGTTCTTCTAGAAACCCCTACAGTCTCATCGCAATCAAACGAGCTGCACCGGTCCTGGGTATTGAGCAACTACAGCATCGGATGTTAGGAGAAGAAAACCCTCAAGCTCAGCTTGTGCCAAAAGCAGTCTATCGAAGGGATCTTTATGAATGGGAGGCAAATGAGCCACCCCCAAACTATGAGCAGAGGTGATCACCAGCTCTTCGTAGCCGTTATCCACGAGCCCTCTTTTGAACAAATTTGGATCCACGTAAAAGTCTTCTCGTTGCAACGCATTTTTGATCACCACCTCCAAAATACTGACTGCACTGAAATACAGCCGATTTGAATCATCGTTGATCATTTGGAGCGCTTCTTTTGACAACTTTGCAGAACCGCCTGCAACCCAGAGCAATAGATGAGTATCGATCAGAAGATTCACGTTGAACTTCCAAACATTTCTGCAATCTCGTGCTCCCCTAACCGATCGAAGTTATCAGGAACGACACACCGTCCTGCCAAAAATCCGATCCGCTTTTTTTGACTTGGCTCCGGCGAGTCAATGGCTGTTACACGCACCAGAGGTTTTCCAGCCTTGGCGATGATGAAACCTTCCCCTTGCTGAGCGCGAGCCACTAATTGTGATAGGCGCGTCTTTGCTTCATGCATATTAAATGATTCCATACCCACTCCCAACTTAGTTCACTTGACTTAGTTTATATTTTCTCATGCCAAATTTCCACGTCCGAACATCGAGTTTTGGGCCACATGTTGGCAGGAATACGGGCCAAAACAGGATTTACTAACTCGAGACAAGAATCCTTGCTGTGTGCTAGGTAATTTTTTTAAAAAATTTGATATCTCAACAAATTTTGGAATACAGAATAATTAAAAACATGGCTTATCCTCGGTAAAAAGAGGAACGACGAAGGCTAGCGTGACGATGGCGCGTTATATCCAGCGCCATAGCAAGCTTAGTCACATCGCCAAGTCCCGATGTCGCTCATTCCAAATTTCTTTTCAAACCCATCGAAGGAAGCGGTACGGCCCTCAGCGGCACAGAAGTCAGCAGCGTAACTCTCAGCCCGTGCTCGCCCAAACTCAGCAAATCGAATTGTTACCGATCGCTCAGAGCGAGCCATCACTTCTATCTCCTCATAGGCTGTGCCGGAGGATTTCACATTCTGCTGACAGCCACTAAGGAATAGCCCTACTGCAATTAGCACCCAACATTTTTTCATCTGCGCACATTTCCTTACTCAAATCGGAACAAAACACTACCCGCGCTCAAACTCACTCAGCCCGGTCAAAGTGATAATCAATCTTATCGCGCGCGATTAGTATATTCACACTCTTTCACCGGCATCCATGACGGTATTTGGTAAAAGCTTTCGACAATCTCCGCTATCACAGTGGTCGCATAAACATCAGCGCGGAGACCCTCTCCTTCCAATACCCAGTATGAAACATTTCCACCTGAGGTCAGGTTATACAACTCCGCCTGACTGAAGAATTTCTCAAATGACTCGAGTTCTGCCGCTGTCGAACCCACAATAGCCACCTTACTTTCAGGAGCTCGTGTCAGATCAAACAGCAAATCACTCTGCCGACCATAACGCGACCCTTGACCAAACACAGGCACATCCCGTTTGGTGTGATAACTCATTGTGGCCGCTCGCGAATAACTCGGTGACGCTATGATCCAAGACGCATCATAACGCGCATTTAAATCGATCCCGATTTCATCTCCGTATCGATAAAAACCGACGCGATCTGCGCGATCTGGCTGGATCCAGCGCTCAACCGGAAAAACCGCCACCCCCATCAAGATCGCATAGTGAATGATCCCAAAGCTGACGGTTGCGAACATTGCCCATCGTATCGACCGCAATGACCAAGAAGACCAGCGTATCGCCATCAAAAACGCAAACATAATCGGAATCACCCAATGCAGACCGATGGGTTTGATCAACGAGACGAGCAACAGTACCAAGCCTGGGATGATCCAAAGCCATCGCCATACATCGGCGGATCGATCTATGGACGCAATTGAGGGCCGCTGACGCAACACCCCAAGGACTAACCATGGAGTCAGCACATAGAGCAACATCAACGCATAGGTCAGGGGGCCCGTAAGGTCCCAGCTCGCATCCGACTGTCGATTCACCAGGTTAAACATTAGGTTGTAACCACAGTGGGTCACATTCCACCAGAGGTTCAGTGCAACAAACGGAAACACAGCGAGCAGAATCAACAGCAAATTACGCACAAATCGGCGGCCAGAAACGATCTGCTCGACGACCATGCCCAGACCAATTAACACTGCCAGATACTTCGAAAAAAAGGCGAGCCCCAAGCATAGCCCACAAAGAAGATAAAAAAGTGCGCTCTCATCCTGTGTCGCCCGCACGTAACTCCACATGGCCAAGATGCCAAAACAAATCAACCAAGTATCAGTGGTGTAAAAAATGTTGATAAAAAACAGCGGCGAAAAGAGCGCAACCAGTGTGGCTGGCCACTGTGCCTCAGGCGACGCCCGAAGCGCTTGAAATACTAAAATGGCCGGAACAAGTGACACAGCAATCGCGGCAAAACGGACCGCCAACACATGATCACTCAGGGGCAATATCAGAGCCAACCACCAACCAGCCAATGGCGGATGGTCGTAATAACCGAGCGCCGGGTGCTGTCCCCATAAGACAAAATAAGCTTCGTCACCGGTCAATGGCATCAACGCTGCTAACAGAATTTTTGCGATCACAACGCCCACAAGTAGCGTATATCGCGATGCGGTCATCTGTGCCGTCATAGGTTTGTTCGCTTAAAGAGCCACTCTGGGAGCAGAATCAAAACCCACTGAATGAGACGCCAGATCGCGCCCGAGTAGACCACATCCCTACGCTGCTCGATGCCCAGCCGAATGCGTGCCGCCATTTCTTCCGGACCAATCGTCAGCAGCGCTGGTGTTTGCATCCCCTCCAGCATTTTGGTTTGCACAAAACCAGGAAGCACTGTCATCACATGGATCCCGCTTCTAAACATCCGATGACGAAGTCCAGACAAATATGTCGTAAACGCTGCTTTCGCTGCACCGTAAGGATAGTTTGAACGACGGCCACGCTCACCTGCAAGCGAGCTGACACCAACCAACACGCCCTGAATTCCTCGCTGCTCAAACTCTGTCATCATCTGCTCTAATCGAATCGCCGGCGCTTCTGCGTTGATGCGCATGAGTTCCCGAACCGCTTCGGCAGTCGGTGCCTCCAATCCAGTCATCGTGCCCGCCGTGACAATGACAATCTCTGGGAAAGGGTCCAAGTCAGCCAATACCGACTCAAAGCGCTCATCATCAAGGAGGTCACACACATAGCCACGTACTTGGGGCGATCGACACCCCCCAAGTGCATTTTCCAAATGTTGGAGACGCTCAGCATCACGACCCAACAAATAGACAGGATGTTCGCGCTCGGCATATTGCCTCGCAAGCTCAGCACCCAAATCTGAGCCCGATCCAAGAATCATCACTGCAGGTCGCATCATCTACAGTCCTAACCGTTTAGATTGTTCTGATACGAAGACGGAGCGCATGCCCCGTGCTTCACGAAACGCACGAAACGCATCCATGCGGGAATCGGCACGGAAGCACTGCTCGGCAGTTAAATGCAAATCCTTGGCAAGATAAAACCGCCCACCGTGATCAATTGCACAATCGATGAGTTGCGACATCAATTTGCGCAATCCGGACCGATTCGGTAAATCCACAGTCAATGTGTAACCGGGCATTGGAAACGAGATACCGGATGCCTCTGCACCCATTTTTTTTAACACGCTGACAGGCGATGCAAACCCATGTATTCGCACTATTTTGAGCAACAAAGGAATGCATGCAGGAGCCGAATCAATCGGTATGACGGTTTGAAATTGGGCAAACCCCTTCGGACCATAAACACGGTTCCAGTGATTCAAGCCATCAAGTGGGTAGAAATACGTTTGCCAGTGCACAGGCTTTTGATTATTGGACTGCTTTCGGTAGTAAACAGTGTTGAATAGATCCGTTGTCCAGCGATTGACTACGCCAAATGGCAAACGAGGAACCTCCGGGCATGATCGGCGAGGGGCGATCCATTCACCGGGCGGTAATTCAGACTCGTTCTGATGCGCTCCCAAAAAGACCACTGAGCGACCAAGCTTCGAACCACGCGCGCTGGCATCAAGCCAGGCCACGGAATACGGCGCATCGACTTTCGATTCGAAACAATGCATGGTCGCTTCCAAATCGGGTGTCACAACAGTGGTTTGTTCAATCCAAGGCGAATGGATCGGCAACAACCGAATCTGCGCGTACAGAATGACGCCGGTCAGACCCATGCCACCGCAGGTCCAATTAAACCAGGCTGGATCCTGCTCTCGACTGACGCGGTGCCGCTGACCAGTCGGATCCATCATCTCGATCCAATCCACACAGTGCGCAAAGGACCCCTGATGATGATGGTTCTTACCGTGCACATCGGCTGCAATCATGCCACCCAAGGTGACAAACTGAGTGCCTGGGGTCACGGGCACAAACCAACCGTGAGGCACAATCGTACGAAGCATTGCGTAAAGCGACAAACCACCCTCCGCAACAAGCACCCCAGACTCCGAATCAAACTGCACAACCCGATTGAGTGAGCCGGTCTCAACAGTGAGCTGCTGATTGTAGGCGCTATCCCCATAGGCGCGACCGAGGCCGCGAGCGATCCCGCCATGTTGGGCCCATAACGACACATGCTCTGCATCCCAATCACGGACGTCGCAATCCATAACTTGTGAGCAACCCCATCCGGATAATGGCCGCTTCATCCAGACTCTCCATTGGTCATCCCGGCAAACACGAATCGCTTATCCAATTGGTACTTTAATAAATACCCTAGAGACAGCCCAATGATCGCTGCAAGTTCGCGAATCTGATGATCCCCTGATAGGTACCAACCCACCCACTCAAAGCCCCAAAACAGAAAAGTCGTGACCACACCTGTGATAGTGTACCGACCGAATTGACCGAGATCTGAACGCGGCCGATCTGAGTAAAAAATCCATCGTGCGTCCAGCCAGTATTTCACCACCAAGCCGACAACCGTCCCGAGCGCAATTGCAACGACGAAGGTCTCACCCGCTTGCCAAGTTGCAAACACGGCACGCTGCACCAGAAGGTTAGCCATGATCGCAAGCACCGCGAAACCGAAATACTTCACACACAATGTCACCACAAGCCGCTCGCTCGCAACATCAGCACCATGACGCACAGCCCAGATACCCAACTGAGAGGATCCATGGCTGCATAAACGATCGGGTCATCATGCATCCGCCCACTCAGCGTTGACCAGAACATCCGGCCAAGCCAGAGCGACAGCACAGGCACCACCCACCAAAGCGCGTGAATATTGGGATAAAGATCCGCTGTTGTCGGCACTTGTAGATAGAGCACAAAGGTCACCAAGGCACTCAAAAGTGCAATACCGCTCAACCACGCCATGGACCGCCAATCTTCAACAGCATAATCGCGTCCATAGGTCGCATCTGACCCACGCTCAATCCGATCCAATAATTCAGTGATCCGTTTCATCCCAGCCAGGGACAGAAAACACATCAAGGAAAACACAAATAACCAGGGCGAAATCAAAACACCGGCCAATACGGCACCCGATAGTAACCGCCAGGTATAGAGACCTGAAAGCGTTACCACATCAACCCAAGCGACGCGTTTCAGCTTCAACGAATAAAGGGTGGTTAAACCCAGATAACCAAGCAGCATCAATGCAAAAAACGCATCCAGTATCCAGGCCAAGCCAAGTCCGATGGTGACTAACGCGACCACGCCGATGACTCCCCACTCAATGGGCATGTATCCCGAGGCAAGCGGCCGATTTCGCTTACGGGGGTGAGCACGGTCATCTGCAAGATCCATGAGGTCATTGAACAGATACACTGCCGATGCGACGAATGAGAAGGCAATCCACCCAAGGCACACCAACAGGTAGACACTTGGAGCAGTCACTTGCGCCAAAACCAAGGGCACGAACAGCAATACATTCTTCACCCACTGGTGCGGCCGGAGCGCCTTGAGGATAGACCAGACGACCGAGCGCTGTCCTCGTACTTTTGGTAGCTCCTCACTTTGGCCCGCGATGTTCCCGACCTGTCGCGGATCAATGCCCACACCAATCGCTGTATCAACCGCTTCCCACACAGGACGATCCGCGTTGGAATCGCCGATATAGGTCACTTTGGCATCTGCATACGTGGTAGCAATGAGACGGGCTTTTTCAATCCCTTTGAGATTGCACTCGGGTGTCGAGCCAAACACAGCATCGAATCCCCCCAGGTAATCCGCGACCCGCGAGGCCACGCGCTGATCTGATGCCGTCATCAGCACAATCGTGTCCGCTCGCAATCGAGCAGCTTCAATTTTATCAAGCACCTTCGGGTTCCATGGCCAATGATCAACCTGAGCCTCAATGCAATCTGAAACCGCGCACTTGAATGCCAAACGGCCTGAAGTCAACAGCACCCAGACAAGCGAGACCAACTTCACCGGATCTCGACGAGCCAGCTGCAGGACCAATTCAACGAGGGAGTTGGAGGGAGTCAGTGTGCCATCCAGATCCACAACAAGCACGTGAGGACGGGTGGAAATTACGTTGGTCAATCGGATTCCATAGCTAGATAACATTACGAGGCTCACAGCATATCGGATATTCAAATCGGCGACGACCATGCTGTCGATCCATTGCAATGGAGTCCGCTTGGATGCATCGAATCATGGTAATCTGCAAACGATTTGGTGGACCGAACAGATCGGTCGCCACTTGAGTTTGAACCGACAATTGAGGAAGCCTACACCTTGTCAAAATCCCTCTTATTCGTAACTGGTACACGCGCTGACTTTGGCAAACTCGAGGTGTTAGCCCGCGCCGCCCATGGCGCCGGATTTGAAGTCACGTTCTTCGTCACCGGTATGCACATGCTCTATGAATATGGATTAACTAAAATTGAGGTGCACCGGCTACCTGGAATTGAAGTCTATGAGTTTCTGAACCAGCGACCCAGTGACTCACAAGACCAGATACTGGCGAAGACCATTATGGGCTTCTCTGATTATGTCTTGGAGACCCATCCGGATCTGATTGTTGTCCATGGCGATCGTGTGGAAGCCATTGCCTGCTCTCTCGTGGCGGCTACAAACTATATTCCGCTCGCTCATATTGAAGGTGGAGAGATTTCTGGCACCATCGACGAGCTGTTTCGGCACTGCAATACAAAATTGGCGCTGCATCACTTTGTCAGTTCTGAAGGCGCTGCTCGCCGCGTACGTGCACTGGGTGAGTCTGCTGCCTCAATCCATGTGATCGGATCGCCCGAACTGGACGTCCATGCCACAGCATCGGGAGTCCACATCAGTGACGTTCGAGAACGCTATGCCCTCACTGATGAGGTGTTTGGCATTTGCATCTTTCATCCGGTGACATCTGAGGCTGATGAGATGGCCCAACAGGCTGATGCGCTGTTTTCAACGTTAGAGGCGAGCCAGCGGAGCTTTGTAGTGATTGCACCAAATAACGATCCAGGCTCTGAAGCGATACGGAATCGAATCAAAGCACTTCCCGCGCGCTTTCGGGTACTCCCCTCAATGCGCTTCGCTCATTTTTCAGAAATGATGAAACATGCGGCATGTTTGATTGGAAACTCAAGTGCTGGCGTCCGCGAAGCACCCTTTGTTGGCTTACCCTCCCTTGATATCGGGTCAAGGCAGACAGCGCGCTCTGAAACAGACTGGCCCCTGACGGTCTCTCCCTTCGACCACGAAGCGATCAATGCATTTCTCACGACTTGGTGGGGACGGCGACGGACACCTGAGACCCAGTTTGGCCATGGTGAATCAGCGCGTCGATTTGTCGAAGTAATTCAGAACCCGAGCTTTTGGGACCAACCACTGCAAAAGATATTTCATGACTGAACAACTGCATTGGCAGACACGCTGTTATCTGGGCCTAACCTGGGTCATCAGTGCAATCGCACCTTGGTTGATTCGAGCTCGAGCTGCACAACATCGTGAGGATCCGGCGCGCTGGCGTGAAAAACTCGGACTCGATCTGGCACCACGGCGCAACCGACTCGTCATTTGGTTTCATGGCGTCGGTATCGGCGAACTCGCGGCCCTACGAGGTCTGGTCCAATGTGTCGTCCGCCTTCAGCCTGAAATCCAGGTTCTGATCACGTCCAGCGCGAAAAGCTCGATGCACATCGCCACAACGTTTCATGAACCGCAGGTCACACACCAATTCTGCCCACTCGATATTCCGCAAAGTCTCAACCGATTTTTAGCCCATTGGCAACCTGCCGCTTATATTGTGTGTGATCAGGATCTTTGGCCACGCACGCTGATCACGCTTGCACAGTCGAAAATTCCCACATTTTGGGTCAATGCCCGCATCTCAGAACGCTCACTCAAAGGCCGACTTCGGCTGTCGGGTCTGTACCGAGATCTTCTTAGATCCTTTCGCGAGATCCATACGACCGACATGACGATGATCTCGCGACTCATCACGCTCGGCGCATCCGCAGATCAAGTCCGACAAACCCCTTCTTTGAAACGTATCGCGCCGCCGCTTCCGACCCAGTCGCCCGCAGGAGAGCCATGGTGGGATTGTCTCTCAAGCCTCTCTTACTGGGTGGTGGTGTCTTCTCACGCTGCCGATGAGACCATGGCGCTTGCAGCTCAACGCGCATGCGTTGATCAGGGCAGTCCATTACAACTGGTGTTGGTTCCGAGGGATTTAAGTCGACTCATCAGCATCCAATCCGCCATCCATGAAGCCGGTTTGAAGAGCCTCCTGATCAGTCAGTGTTCATACGCACGCAATCTCTCACCCGCTGACATTATTATCGTTGATCAGTATGGACGGCTTGGACAGGCGCTTCGAAGCGCACGATGGGCATTGATCGGCGGCACCCAAGACCCAGCAGTTGGCGGGCACAACCCGTGGGAGGCAGTTGCGCTTGAGTGTCCGATCATGGCCGGTCAGCAGACCAGCAACTTTACGGCAGACTATGCGCTTCTCACAGCGTATGACGCGGTCACAGTCGTGACCGATGCTCAGTCGGTGATTAGGACCCTCTCGACATCAGGTGCTGCGCAAGCGACACGAGCAGAGCGCGCCCGCTTGTCTCAACTCACGGAGGCGGATGGGCTCGCACAGTCGATCATCGGTGAAGCAGGTCTTGGGAATCACGGACATGCGTGAATGGGCTGATCGGATTCTGTATCGAATCGCCTTACTGTGTGCCACCCCTCTGGCGATTGGCTATTTCCTGTGGCGCAGCCGCAAGGACCGAATGTACCGACAGCACCTCGCAGAGCGCTTTGGCGTGATTGTGCCACATCACAGACGCCCTATTTGGCTTCATGTTGTCAGTATCGGCGAGTTCCGCGCTTGCTTGACCCTCATCAACCGACTGCTCGAGTTGGGTGAAACGATTCATCTCGCGTGTATCACGCCGGTGGCACGACGTGCCATCGCAGAGACCTATGCAGAAGCAATCGACAACGGCACCGTCTCGGTTTCATGGGCACCACTGGATACAGTCGGATCTGTTGTACGCGCGATCCGGCGGATCCAGCCCAAAGCCATTTTGGTCTCTGAAATCGAGATCTGGCCCGAACAAATCATTCAGGCCGCACGACACAATATCCCGTTGGTCCTTGTTAATGCTCAATATCTGGAGCGCAGTTATCAACGTGACTGCCGAACTTCTGGTTGGCGTTTTCGTGCGATTGGCCATGTACACACGGCATGCGTTAAATCGGCGACCCACGCAGCCCGTTTTCAATCGACCGGTATCGCCCGTATCGCAGTAACCGGCGAGTTACGCTTTGACCAGCCTTTACCTGCCGCATTGATTAACCAAGGTATCGATAATCGCGCCGCTTTCGCTCGCAATCGACCCACGATCGCGATGGTGAGTGTCATTGAGGGAGAGGACACGTTATGCATCGACGCCATCGTCGCCCTGCGACATGAGGCGACGGAATCTGGGCGCCCGCAGCCACTGATCATTTATGTTCCACGTGCACCAGAGCGATTTGGTTTGGTCTACCAACAACTCATCGCACGCGGCCTTGTGGTCAAACGTCGAAGCGAACTCTTTGACAGCACTTTCCATCCGCAAACACCCTTGCTCGAACCCATCGATGTATTGCTTGGCGACTCCATGGGGGAGATGTATGGGTATCTCGCCATGGCTGATCAAGTCGTGGTTGGCGGCAGCTTCGCACCCAAGGGCGCGCACAATATTTCCGAGGCAATCGCCTTGGGGAAACCCGTTTACACGGGCCCATTTTTACATACGATCGAATTTCCAGCCGTTGAAGCGAAAGCTGCCGGTGTGCTCCGAGTCGTTGACAACACAAGTGCCGCATTGGTTAACGCCTTAAGTGAACCAGCACCGGACCCACAAAAGATACGTGAATTCTTCAGTGCGCATACTGGCGCAACCGAACGGACTATATCGGTGATTCGAAGTATCCTCGACCATCAGAATCTTTAAGCACTCACACAAAGTCTGTCCACGATAACTGTCGATTTTTTGGAACGTCGTGCTTTAACGTTCGACCGAGGATGGCATCGTACGACACGGCCGCGATTTCACCATTCCCAGGACGTTTTGCCCAAATATCCCCATCACCGATCACCTGCCCCGCAACCAAGTCTCGATCGGCAATTAAACTGGCTCTGGCAAATGCATAGGTCGTTTCTTCTGGTGCTGTTCGATGTTTCGGACGACGAGTGGCTTCCCAAATCTCGCGACTTCGGTCAATCAAAAATCGCAATTCAGCCGGATCCATCGAACATGAAATATCCGGACCTACCCGATACCGTGTGTCGGTGAAATGTCGCTCGATAATATTCGCCCCAAGTGCGACGGCAGCCAAGGCCATGTGCGGACCCATCGAATGATCGGAAAACCCAATCACAGCGTCTGGAAACGTATCACGCAGCTGCTGAATCCCCTGCAAAGAGACATGCTCAGGTGGTGATGGGTAGAGGTTGGTACACTCTAAGAGTGCAAAGGAGGGTGCGCTACGCAAGGCGTCCACACCAGGCTTTAAACTGTCGATGGTGTGCATCCCGGTCGACATGATTACGGGCTTTCCAGTGGCTGCAATCATTCGGATGAGTGGGATATTGTCTGCCTCACCAGAACCGATCTTGTAGGCGGGTACATCCAGAGTTTCTAAGAACTTCAACGCAGCCCGAGAGAAGGGAGTCGAAATCCAAATGACGCCAAGGGACTCTGTGTATCGTTTAAGCTCAGTCTCCTCATCCAGACTCAATGCACAGGATTCCATGATCGACCAGATTGAGGTGTCCGCATTGCCCGGAACAATGGATTTCGCCTCCTCGGTCATTTCGTCATCTAGGATGTGCGTCTGGTGTTTGACCATCTCGCATCCTGACTGTGCAGCTGCTCGCACCATATCTTTGGCGACCTCAAGACTTCCACCGTGGTTGATCCCAATCTCGGCGACAACCAAGGGTGGGTGATCAGGGCCGATCAAGCGATGCGCAATTTGCATAAATCAGTCTCTCTCCATGGAATGCGTCACTCCAAAGTTCCCTCAAGAGTTGCCTTGATAGGTTACTCCAGTATGGTTAAACAACCGCAGCATCATCGCAATCAGTAATATGAAATCTTTATGGATCCGGCAACAACAGTTGTGCATCCGGACCCAGTCAATCAAACTGTGCAACCGAACGAGCTGAAGTGCCCCTCCCGAATACTGATACGAGACCTGAATGCAACAAGCCGATCAATTTCCCATGCTCATGACCTTCGTCATCAATCTGCCGCAATCAAAAGAAAGACGACAGCGGATGGAAATGCAGCTTGAAACAACTGGGCTTCATTACGCCTTCTATGAGGCAGTCGATGGCAAAGCGGAATGGGACCGACTGGCGCCCAGTGTCGATATATCAGCATTTCAGCGGCATGTTGGACGCGCGGTGCTGCCTGGTGAAATCGGTTGCTACCACGCACACCTCGGCGCTTGGCAACGGTTTCTTGACTCCTCGGCCGAATTCCTCCTGGTACTGGAGGACGACATGGTGTTACACGCAGACTTCATCGATGCGCTTCATGTCGCACTGCGCGCGTCATCTCACTGGGATATGTTAAAGCTGGCTAAAATTCGCGCGAAACAACCAATTTGCCAAGGTCGCATCGGGCCCTATCAGCTCAATGCATATTTAGGCGCAGCAACCGGTTTTGGCGCTTACTTGCTAAATCGAGAAACGGCAATGAGACTACTGCCGTTATTACTTCCCATCAAAGCGCCGATTGATCGAGAGTTGGAACAGGTGCATCGCTATGATCTCCGTCACTTTGGGTTGGAACCCTTTCCAGCGCACCCCGAGGATCATGGACGCAGTACCATTACCGGTGACCAATTCGGCGCAGTGAAGCGTTGGCCACTCCGAAAGCGGTGGACGAAATACGCTGAGCAGCTCGAAAATTTAATCGGTCGGCTGATTTATCTTTGCGTGACCAGACGACTCATACCCAAAACCAACAACTTGCCACTTCAAGGTCTACGATGAACGAACCAGAGCGTACAATTTTGTGCATGAAATGGGGCACTCTGTACTCTGCTGAGTACGTCAATGTGTTGTTTTCTGCATGCAGAGCCTTCATGCGCGGATCTTTTCGGTTCGTTTGTTTGACCGATGATCCGCAGGGCCTTGCTGAGGATATCGAGCATTATCCAATACCCGATATTGGTCTTGAGCCCGCGGACTACTATCACGGTGCGTGGCCCAAAATCAGCGTCTTTTCTGCGTCACTTTACGGTCTGTCGGGTCGAGCGCTATTTATTGATCTCGACTCCGTCATCTGTGGATCACTCGATGACATGTTTGACTACGATGGCGAGCTTGTCGCGATCGACTCCCAGCCTTGGGGACGTAGACCAGGCGGGCCGAGAACTGGCACCGGCGTATTCAGTTTTAACTTGGGCGCCTTGCCCGACCTCGTGGCTCGCATTTCAAAAAATCGCGCAACTGTTGTCGAGAAATACAAAATCGAACAAGACTATGTGCATGGGGAACTCGAAAACATTCAGTATTGGCCACAATCGTGGATTCGAAGTTACAAATATCATCTTCGGCGACCCCCGATAGTCAGCTGGTTTTTCGATGCAAAAACTCCGCCTGAGTCGGCAAAGATTATCGCTTTTCATGGCCGCCCGAGACCCATTGAATTAATCCGTCCTGAAAGCGATAGACGCTATAAGCTCGTCAGCTGGATGCAAGACTATTGGCAAAGCCATGGGGGATCGCTCTCGTGACGCAACTCGTCATTTCACTGACATCCATCCCACCACGATTCGGAT
>CAJXXD010000005.1 GCA_913062835.1 uncultured Gammaproteobacteria bacterium | reverse complement strand
TGCAAGGTTTAGAGTACGAAATCGTGTATGTAGACGATGGTTCCACCGACGGCACGCTGCGCGAATTGTACAGCATCGACCATCCTCGTTTGAAGGTGGTGGAGTTGCGTAAGAACTACGGGCAGAGTTCCGCTCTCATGGCGGGTATAGAAGCAGCAGAAGGGGAATTCATTTCCACCATGGACGGCGATCTGCAAAACGACCCCGCCGATATTCCTGCCATGGTGAGCACCCTGGAGGAAAAGCAACTCGATTTATTGTGCGGCTGGCGTAAGAACCGCCAAGACTCACTTGACCGCACCTTGCCATCACGGATCGCCAATTGGCTGATCGGCCGGGTCTCTGGGGTGGCACTCCATGACTACGGATGCAGCCTAAAGGTCGGTCGGCGCGATGTGCTTGAAGGACTCGATCTCCGAGGTGAGATGCACCGATTCATCCCTTTGTGGGTGGCCAACTTGACCCATCCGAGTCGGATTGCGGAACAACCGGTTAATCACCGGGCTCGGACGGCCGGCACATCAAAATACGGTATTTCCAGAACGCCACGGGTCATTTTAGATTTGTTAGCCGCTTGGTTTTTCCTCCGATTCAGAGAACGTCCCGGACATTTCTTTGGCGTAGCCGGTCTCATGACGGGTGGGCTTGGGGCATTGGCTCTTGGCTATTTGCTACTCAGCAAACTATTCGGTGGCGACATCGGCAATCGGCCGCTGTTGATCACAGGGGTATTGTTGGCCTTGGTTGGGTTGCAGTTGATTACGACCGGGCTGGTGGCTGAAATGCTGACGCGCTTGAAGCCGCATAAACAACCACCCTTGACTCGGGATACAGGTCATTCCACCTGGGCCAAAGGTGACCATGACCTCACTGACTAAACTGGATTGGCGTCTGTGCCTGGTCCTTATTGCGCTGGGCTTGCTGGGCACCTGGGTGCCTTTATTTGACTTGGATGAGGGCGCCTTTCTAGAGGCCACGCGAGAGATCTTAGACGGGGGCCATTGGGCCGCCACCACTCTAGATGGCGAGCCGCGTTACGATAAACCCATCTTGGCCTATTGGCTGCAAGCGGTTTCTCTCAGCCTTGCGCTGTGGATGCCCAACTGGGTCCCCATCGAAATGATGGGCCGGTTGCCATCTGTGATTGCAGGGGCGCTCTGGGCGTTGGTTTTGGCACGGTTTGCCCGAGAACTCACCGGCAAAGCGACACTTGGTCTGTTTGTAGCCTTAGCGGTCGGCACCACCCTGGGTACTTTGGTCATCGCGCGGGCAGCGACTGCAGATGCCCTATTGAATTTATGGTTTGCCCTGTTATTCACCGATATCGCGCGGTATCTGACCCACCCCTCTCATGCGCTGCAATTGCGGGTGTTTCTGTGGCTTGCATTAGGCATCCTCACCAAAGGACCGGTGGCCGTTTTGATTCCGGGTGGCGCATTTTTCCTGTGGGCTCTCGCTTCAAATCAATGGACGGTCTTTTTTAGAGCCCTGTTCACTCTTCGCGGACTGTTAATTATCGCAGCCATCCTGGCGCCTTGGTTAATCGGGGTGTACCAAGCACAAGGCTTGGCTTTCTTTGAAAACTTTATCTTAAGACACAACGTAGAGAGGTTCTCCGGCAATTTACACGGACACGGCGGCCATCCGTTGTATTACCTGTTCGTCATGCCCCTCATGCTCCTGCCCTATACGGCATTAGTGGTTGCGATATTATTCCGCGTTCGCACGTTCTGGGCAGAGCCTGTAACCCGCTTTGCGCTTTTGTGGTTGGCCTTAGTGGTGGCCTTGGTGTCAGCCTCCGGGACTCAATTGCCCCACTATGTCCTCTACTCCACCCCGCCTTTGTTTATCTTGTATGCCCGCGTACTGCCGGAACTGAAGGGCCGTTTCTGGGCAATCCCGGGGTTGGTCTTGCCATGGGGACTTTTGTCATTGGCGGTGATACATCCCTATATACCCATGCCCACGCATCCGCGCGATGAAGAACAAGTGCTCTTGCTCTCGCAGGTGCTGACCCAATGGGGTTGGCCACTCGGCGCGGGCGTTGGACTGATCGCATTAATGGCGGTCGTGGTATTTGTCATCCCGCACTGGCGCATCAGTCAACGCCTGATTGCTATGGGTGGGCTGCAATTGACACTCATAGCATTGGTTGTCCTGCCGTTGCTGTCCGAGTCGCGACAGCGCCCTCTCAAACAGGCGGCCTTGATGGCAAAAGCCGAATCGGCCGATGTCGTATCGCAAGGCGTCCGCATGCCCAGCTTTTCATTCTATCGAGAGGCCATCACCCCAGAGGCCGCCCCCGCACCGGGTCAATGGGTGCTGATTTCCGTCACACGCTTGAACGAGCTGAAATCACTCGGACGCCCAATTGACATCAAAGCCGCTGGCCCAGGCTGGCGCCTTGTGGCAATCAAAGGACTCGATTCGATTTAGTCGCCTCGTGGCACAAACGATAAGCTGGCTGAATTAATGCAGTATCGAAGGCCCGTGGGTGTGGGGCCGTCGTTAAACACATGGCCTAAATGCGCGTCGCAGTGTTCACACACCACTTCTGTCCGAGGCATAAAAAACAGCGATCGATCTGAGCGCTCTCCCACGACACCGGGCTCGGCCGGCTGATAAAAACTAGGCCATCCGGTGCCTGAATCGAATTTATGCTCGGAATCGAATAACAGGGTGTTGCAGCAAATACAGCGAAATTCGCCGGGTGATTTAAGATCATGATAGGCATTGTCGAAGGGCCGCTCGGTGCCTTTCTTGCGCGTCACATAGAATTGCTCCTCAGTCAGCTCGGCCCGCCATTCATCCTCTGTTTTTTTATATGCTCGAGGCTCATTCATTGCTTGAACTCCAGTCAAAAACCAATATCTTTCCGGTAGGAAGTTTTTCACCTACAGGAGTGGTGACCATGTTGCGCATAGCGCTTTTTCTGATGACCAACCTCGCCATCATTTTAGTGGCCAGTTTTACATTGAGCCTTTTAGGCTTTGAAGGGTATTTGGCAGCCAATGGCGTGGATTTAAACCTCCCCAGCCTACTGATGTTTTGTTTCGTTTTTGGCATGGCAGGTTCTGTGGTGAGCTTACTGCTGTCAAAGCGCATGGCACGCATGGGTACGGGCACACAAATCATTACAGAACCCCGAACAGCTGAAGAACGCTGGTTGGTGGACACGGTCGCCGAACTAGCGCAAGAGGCTGGTATCGGCATGCCCGAAGTGGGCATCTTTCCAAGCCAAGCCAGCAATGCCTTTGCCACTGGTTGGAACCGAAACAATGCCTTAGTGGCAGTGAGCACAGGGCTTTTAAGCCGCTTCAGCAAAGACGAAGCGCGCGCTGTGATGGCCCATGAAATCGGTCACGTCGCCAATGGTGACATGGTGACCTTGGCCCTGATTCAGGGGGTGGTGAACACCTTTGTCATGTTCTTCTCGCGGATCATTGGACACACAATCGACCGCGCGGTGTTTAAAACCGAGCGCGGTCACGGACCCGGGTTTTACATCGTGACCTTTGTCGCAGAAATCGTTCTAGGCATCCTGGCCTCAATGATTGTCTTCTGGTTCTCACGGAGACGGGAATTCCGAGCTGACCTGGCCGGTGCCCAATTAGCCGGTGCGCCTGCGATGATCGGTGCCTTGGAGCGTCTAAGAGCCGAGCAAGGACTGCCTGCTGAATTACCCGATACCATGATGGCCTTTGGTATCCGCACCACCGGTGCCAAGAGCATGATGCGTTTGTTTATGACACACCCACCGCTGGATGAGCGGATTGCAGCGTTGAGGGCGTTGTAAAGAGGGCTTACCCCAGCGCGGTAAACCCGCGCTGGCAATCTGCGATCAAATCTTCAACCGCTTCCAACCCCACGGCGATTCTAATCAGATGATCACTGACACCCATCAGATCACGATCCGGCTGATCGAGGCGACCGTGCGTGGTGGTAGCCGGATGACACACCGTGGTTCGCACATCCCCCAAATTGGCTGTCAACGACATCAAACATGTGCCATCTAAAAAGGCCCACGCTGCCTCCTTGGTGGCTTTCTTCAAAGTGAAGCTCAAGACACCACCGCCGCCGGTGCTTTGGCGAGCAATCAGTTCGGCTTGGGGGTGTGTAGGTAAGCCTGCATAGTTGACCTTCGACACGGCCGGTTGCGACTGAAGCCATTGGGCCAACTGCAAGGCCTTTTCACTGTGCGCCTTCATCCGAAGCTCCAGAGTCTCCAGGCCTTTGAGGAACACCCAGGCGTTAAATGCGCTCATGGTCACACCCGCGGACCGAATGAAGGCCGTCACAGGTTCAATCAATGCCTTAGAGCCCAACACTGCGCCACCCAGCACCCGACCCTGGCCGTCCAAATGCTTGGTCGCCGAATGAATCACTAAGTCAGCCCCTAAGGCCAGCGGCTTCTGCAGCACCGGGGTCATAAAACAATTATCGACCACAAACAAAGTACCCTGGGCCCGACACAGATCCGATACGGCGGCCAAGTCCACCACCTCAATGGTTGGATTACTGGGAGTCTCGCAGTACGCCAGCTTGGTCGGCTTCGACAAGGCCGCACGCCAGGCATCGAGATCGGTGGTCGGTACCAACTCAAGCTCAATGCCGTATTTCACAAAAAATTTCTTAAGAAGCGTTAAGGTGGCACCAAATACGCCTGTCGACATCACCACCCGATCGCCGGCGGCACAATGGGCCATCAAGGTCGCCAAGATCGCGCCCATGCCCGAGGCGGTTGCCTCACATGCTTCGGCGCCTTCCAAGGCGGCAAGCCGTCGGCAAAACGTATCGACCGTCGGGTTGTCGACCCGCGCATAGATCGACAAGCCATTGTCGTTGATAAACGCATCGGCCATGGTTTGTGCATCGGGAAAGACAAAACTCGACGTCAAAAACAGAGGATCAGAGTGCTCACGCTCAGCGGTCCGCTCAGATCCGGTCCGGATGGCCTGAGTCTCAAGCTGGCAGGTCGCCAAAAGATCTTTAAGCCGCCGATCCCGATCCATCATGAAGCATCAGCCCTCAGATCTAAGCACGCATCTTGGCTATCACCGAGCGCGAGCTGCTTCGCCCCATCGCTTCGAGCACGGGCCAACGCCTCCAAGTAGGCATCATCCACTTCTTTGGTGATGTAGCAGGCCGAGAACACGGAGTCTTCAAAGGTTTTTAACTCAGGGTTCAGCTCCTGCACAGCAGCCACCAAGTCTTCTAAATCCTGATAAATCAACCCATCGGCACCGATCAACTGGTTGATCTCATCCGTGGTTCGGCCGTGTGCAATGAGCTCGGTGGCCGCCGGCATGTCGATTCCGTAAACGTTGGGTGAGACCACAGCGGGCGCTGCAGACGCGAAATACACTTTTTTCGCTCCGGCATCCCTAGCCATTTCAACAATTTGATGGCAAGTCGTGCCCCGCACGATCGAATCGTCCACCAACAGCACATTACGGTCCTTGAATTCTTGTACGACCGGGTTCAGTTTTTGACGAACTGATTTCTGCCGCTCTGTTTGTCCGGGCATGATGAAGGTGCGACCGATATATCGGTTTTTAATAAACCCTTCTCTAAAGAGAACACCCAGTTTCTGTGCAACTTCGAGCGCACTGGTTCGACTGGTATCCGGAATCGGAATGACCACATCGATGTCATGATTAGGCAGCGTCCGAAGAATTTTATCGGCCAGTTTGCGCCCCATGTTGATTCGGGCTTGATACACCGACACGCCATCGATCACCGAATCTGGACGCGACAAATACACATACTCAAATAAACAGGGATGGCGATCTTGCGGTCCGGCACACAGCTTTCGATGCAGATGACCTTCTTGGTCGACGAAGGCGGCTTCTCCGGGCGCCAAGTCCCCAATCAACGAAAACCCGGCACAATCCAGCGCCACGGATTCGCTGGAAATCATATACTCAACGCCCTGCTCGGTTTTCCGTTGCCCAATGCAAATCGGACGGATGCCATAGGGGTCTCTAAACCCTAAAATACCATGGCCGTTGATCAGCGCCACCACACCGTACGCGCCACGACACCGCCGGTGCACGCCCTCAACCGCCGAGAAGAAATCATCGGGGGTCGGACGAAAATTCCCGCGAGCTTCCAACTCATGCGCAAACACATTCAAGAGAACTTCGGAGTCTGAACTGGTGTTGATGTGTCGCAGATCTTCTTCGTACAGATCACGCATCAACTCACGGGGATTGGCCAAATTCCCGTTATGCGCCAAAGAAATTCCATAGGGGCTATTCACTTAAAACGGCTGAGCTTCCGCCGACGAGCTTGTTCCGGCCGTCGGATACCGTACGTGGCCGATTCCCATGTTGCCAGTGAGGTAATGCATGTGACGTGTTCGGAAGACATCACGGACTAACCCGTTGTCTTTCCTAAGATGGAACTTGCCGTTGGCACAGGTCACCATGCCGGCCGCATCCTGTCCACGATGTTGCAAGACCGTCAGTGCATCAAATAACGCCTGATTGACATTGCCTCGACCAAAAATTCCAACCACACCGCACATGATCGTCCCTTCCTTAGCTCACAGGTGCCACGACACCCTTGGCAAACAATTGCTCTAATGCCCAATCAGCGACCGTTTCGAAATGCGGCACCAATTGCGCGTTAGTGTACCAATCATCGTTGGCCAACGGCGTTAATCCCAATAATCCAATCACGACAGTGACAATCAAAGCACCGCGCGCAAACCCAAAGACCATACCCAACACACGATCCGTAGACGACAACCCAGTAGCATTGATCAATGCCCCCAATAGAAACCCCAACGCAGCTCCCACCAGGAGCGTACCGACAAACAAGGCCGCAAAGGCCGCCACCGAACGCACCAAAGTGTCTGTGATTTGCTCCAGAAGCAGGGCATCCATCGCCTCATGAAATTGCCGCGCCACAATAAAGGCGGCGACCCATGTGCCCAAACTCAACGCTTCTTTAACAAAACCGCGCCGAAGACTCATCAAGGTAGACAGTGCCAACACCACGATGATGCCCCAGTCGAAGGCCGACAATCCTTGGCTTACCGAGGTCACCGCCTCATTCATGACTGGCCGTCTTCTCGCACGTCGTAAGGTTTAATCTGCGGGGACACAGACAGTTGTGTCGCGATCGATTTCTGCGCGGTCTCCGCAGATTCTCGATTCACATAAGGTCCGACATAGACTTTGGACAATTCCCCGTCGACACGGATATAGGCACGACCTACATCCAAAAACGTCACACGATCCGCCAAAGCCTGTGCATTCGCTCGGTTTTTGAAGGCACCCAATTGCAAGACAAAACTCGGTGTCTCACTGTCGCCCATCGGCGCATTTAATAAGGCATCCAGTTTTTCGGAGTCGGCGCTTGTGGGAGGTGTCACCTCAACGGTAGGTGCCACGCCGAGCGCCGGAGGCTCAGGTAATCGAGTCAAAGTGGGCCCGGACGACTCAATGGCTTCAAAACTTGGGGTAAGCAACCAGGGCAGTACCAGAGCACAGAGTGCTACCAGCGTGGCCGCACCCATCCACTGATGTTTACGACGATGCGGTGAGGCCGATTGCTCAGTTGAAGTGTTCATGCGTGAGTGCGTCCGCCACTAAAATAAAGGAACCCATAACCAGCACTTCCGCGCCGTCCGCCAATTCAGCGCCGAGCGCATCGATAGCGGTATGGAGTGTAGCAAAAGTCCGCCACGGCGTCTGTCCGGTTGTGCGCTCCCACTCCTCTGACAACGCGTCTGCCGAACGACCTCGAGGCCCTGACAAGCCAACCAAGACCACCCGATCCGCGTACTCGGTCAAAATCGGTGCGATCGCCTGCGCGTCTTTATCGGCCAACAACCCACAGATCACCCACCGCTCAGTCGCATGGTCTGCTTGTTTTAACGTCTCGGTTACAAACCGACAGGCATCCACGTTGTGACCCACATCCAATACCCATCGCACCCCGTCAATCCAACGCTCCGTCATCCGGCCCGGTACCCGAGCAGTCTCGAGCAATGTCTCGAGTGGCTCAGATGGCAGGCATTCGATTGCATCGATCGCCAGAATCGCCAAACCCACTGAGTCCGGTGGCAGTTGTACGTGTCGGTAGGAGACCCAACCCTGACTGGTATGCAGCTGGCCTTCGCTATTGCAGTATGATTCAAGTGTCGAAAGCGCCGCACCTGAAGCCTCTGCTGCTGCAGTCAATGCCTCAAGCACCGGCATTGCGGCTGTGAAGCACGGACGCCCTTCACGCATAATGCCGGCTTTTTCACGGGCAATGGCGGGCAAGGTGTTGCCCAAAAAATCTTGATGATCCCAACCAATATGTGTGATCACAGAAACATCCGGGTCAATTACATTGACCGCATCAAGTCGACCACCCAAGCCGATTTCCAAAATCCACAGCGAGACCGCCTTTTGCTGAAAGACCACAAAGGCAGCCAAGGTTAGGGTTTCAAAATAGGTCAGAGGTATCTCATCTCGGGCTGATTCCACCCGGTTTAAGGCAGCCACCAAGTCGGCTTCAGACACCCAGTCCCCCTGCACCCGAATTCGCTCACGTACGGAATGCAAGTGAGGTGACGTATATTGTCCATAGGCGCAACCTGCCGCATCAGCAAGCACTCCGGCCACTTCCACTACAGAGCCTTTGCCGTTGGTGCCCGCCACCGTCACCACCCTACGCGGCGACCCATCGTCCAACCGAGCCCATACCAAAGCCACCCGATCAAGCCCCAGCCGGATTTCCGACGGCGGCGTCAGCGCCTCTAAATGAGCTTCCCAGTCAGCGAGTGTGTTCAATGCATCAAGCGAGATAGGAGGCGTGCGATGGTGTCCCGAAGATCAGGCCGAGCCACGATCATATCGACGGTGCCGTGCTCAAGAAGAAATTCAGCACGCTGGAAGCCTTCAGGAAGCGTTTCGCGAACGGTCTGTTCGATCACACGCGGCCCGGCAAAACCAACCAAGGCTTTGGGCTCGGCAATATTGACGTCACCCAACATCGCAAAGGAGGCAGACACCCCACCAAAGACCGGGTCGGTCAGCACAGAAATATAGGGGAGCCCCTGTTCTTTCATTTTCTCGAGCACCGCTGAGGTCCGTGCCATCTGCATCAAGGAGAGCAGAGCTTCTTGCATCCTTGCACCGCCAGAGGCTGAAAAACAGACCAAGGGCATCTTGGCCTCTAGGCAACGCTCGGCGGTTCTGACAAATTTTTCGCCCACTACGGTCCCCATCGAGCCGCCCATAAACTGAAACTCGAAGGCCACTGCTCCCAGTGGACGGCCCTTTAGCGTGCCTTCCATCGCTATCAAAGCGTCTTTTTCGCCGGTTTGCTTTTGCGCTTGGCTGAGGCGATCACGGTATTTTTTCAAATCCTTGAATTTCAGGCGGTCATCCGCCTCAAGATCGGCAAACAGCTCTTGGTGAGAGTTTTCATCCAAGAAACCCGCCAGCCTGGCCCTCGCATTTAGCCGTCCATGATGGCCGCACTTGGGACACACTTCTTGATTTCTTGCCAGCTCAGGCTGATACAACACCGCCTCGCAGGCACTGCATTTTGACCAGAGACCATCGGGCACCGATGCTTTTCGTTCGATGGCTTTTGACCGAACCACCGAAGGCACAATTTTGTCTAACCAATTACTCATCAGAGATCCATCCCATTGGGTTCATCCATGGCCTGACGCATGGGCTTTAAAATACGAGCCAATGCAGCCGGGACCTGGTCGGGTTGGTGCGCCAAATCTTCAGCTGCACTGACCAACACAGAGCCCACGATAATTCCGTCAGCCACGCGACTGATCGCTGCCGCGTCCTCGGGCGTTCGTATCCCAAAGCCCACACAAATCGGGACCGACACTTGCGCGCGCATCGATTCAATTTTCTCAGCCACCTCAGCGGTATTCAGTTTAGACGACCCGGTCACGCCTTTTAGCGAGACGTAGTACAAATAGCCTGAGCTCGCATCGCCAATCACCCTCATTCGTTGATCCGTGGTGGTGGGTGCAGCCAAGTAGATCAAATCCAGACCCCGCGTCTTGGCAGCCTGAACCAAGTCCCCTTCTTCCTCAGGTGGCATCACGACGACCAATAATCCATCAACCCCAGCGGCCTCCGCCTTGGCACAGAACGCCTCTTCACCCATCGCGATCACAGGATTTTAATAGCCCATCAAGACCACCGGCGTTTCGCCGTCCTGAATGCGAAACTCGGCGACTGCATCCAGTACTTTCGGCAAGGTCATCCCACCGGCAATGGCACGCTCTGCACCCCGCTGATTGACAGGACCGTCTGCAAAGGGATCCGAAAACGGCATACCCAACTCAATAACATCGGCTCCGGCATCCACCAGCGCATGCATCACCGGCACCGTCATCTGTGGGTTGGGATCACCTGCCACCACATACGGTATCAACGCCTTACGGCCTGCAGCATGGAGTGCCTCCAGTCGCGTTTTGATGCGAGATTCGGTCATGTCAGAGAGATTCCTTCCATCTTGGCCACTGTAAAAATATCTTTGTCACCACGACCTGACATGTTGCACACGATCGTTTGATCCGGACGCATCTGAGCGGCCAAGGTTTTGGTGTAGGCCAGCGCATGCGCAGTCTCCAAGGCCGGAATAATGCCTTCCACGCGAGACACCTCGTGGAAGGCGGCCAAGGCTTCAGTATCGGTCGCACCGACGTAATTGGCCCGCCCGATGTCTTTCAGGTACGCATGCTCCGGGCCGACGCCAGGGTAATCCAAACCGGCCGAGACCGAATGAGTGTGCGCAATCTGGCCATCCGCATTGTCCATCAAATAGGTTTTGGCACCGTGCAATACGCCCGGACGGCCAGCACATAAAGGCGCGGCATGTTCCGGCGTTGACAACCCACGACCGGCGGCTTCCACCCCATAAATCGCTACTTCGGTATCCGGCAAGAAAGGATAGAACAAGCCAATGGCATTAGATCCACCTCCGACACAGGCAACCAAGGCATCTGGATAGCGGCCCCAGAGTTCCTTGGACTGCCATTTCACCTCTCGACCGACCACTGCATTGAAGTCTCGAACCAATTGAGGATAGGGCGCCGGGCCCGCCACCGTGCCAATGATGTAGAACGTATTGTCGACGTTGGTCACCCAATCCCGCATAGCCTCGTTCAAGGCATCTTTCAAGGTACGAGAACCCGACTCAACGGGCACCACCTGAGCACCCAGTAATTTCATGCGATATACGTTCGGAGATTGGCGCTCCACATCGTCTGCGCCCATATAGACGACGCACTCGAGACCGAGTCGTGCCGCCACCGTGGCTGAGGCCACACCGTGCTGTCCAGCGCCGGTCTCAGCGATCACCCGGGGCTTGCCTGAATATTTCGCCAACAACGCTTGCCCGATGGTGTTATTCACCTTATGTGCGCCGGTGTGGTTTAAGTCTTCACGCTTGAAAAAGATTTGCGCGCCGCCTATTTGCTTAGACCAACGCTCGGCGTGATACAACGGCGACGGACGACCCACGAAGGTCGCCAGATCATGGTCAAACTGACGCTGGAAATCTGGATCCGACTTCAGCGCTTGATAGTTCTGCTCCAATTCTGACAAAGCAGCCATGAGAGTTTCAGACACATAACGGCCCCCGTAGGCGCCAAAATGCCCGCCCGTATCTGGCTCATAGGTCAGTGCACGCAATTCGTTTTCTGTCAAAGCCATGGTATGCCTCGTTATCTTTGTAGGGCCGCCATAAAGCGCGCCATTTTATCAGGATCCTTTTGCCCAGGCGCCGCTTCGATGCCACCACTGACATCCAAAGCCCAAGGCTCGACCTGGGTTATTGCATCCGTTGCATTTTCAGGTGTCAGACCACCCGCCAGAATAACCGGCCGCTCGGTGACTGGGATTCGACCCCAATCAAAGCGTTCCCCTGTCCCGCCGGGGACACCGGCTTGATAGGCATCAAGTAAAAATCCACTCGCTCTCGGGAAACGTGCCATTTCCTGAACCACGTCCACATCTGATTTCATGCGGATGGCCCGGATATAAGGCAACCCAATACGATCGCAAAATTCGGGGCTTTCATCCCCGTGGTACTGCACTAAATTCAGTCCGCACGCGCTAAAGGTGGTTTGCACCGTGTCAGCCTCTGCATTCACAAACAACCCGACTCGTGTCACAAACGCAGGCACGTGACGACAGAGTACTGATGCCTGCTCGCAACTGACGGCACGCGGACTCTTCGCATAAAACACGAAGCCCAGCGCATCGACCCCTAAGCTGACAGCACAGGTCACATCTTCCGTGCGGGTGAACCCACAGAACTTTACACGCGTCATCTTGTTACTTTACCGGATCTGTATTCAGGATGCCTTTCAATACTTGCGGAATTCGAACCGTCTCAGGCAAATCAAAGTGACTCTCGTAGGTCGGCCCTAGAAAATACAACCCATGCGCTGGGGCTGTCACGCCCCCTCGGGTTCGGTCTTTGGATTCCAACACCTCGCGTGCCCATTCGATCGGGTGTTCCCCAGAACCAATCGCCATCAAGACACCGACGATATTACGGACCATGTTTTGCAAAAAGCCGTTGGCTTCGACGTGCACCGCGATCAACTCATCTTGCTGGAACACCCGACACTGCATCAAGGTTCGCACTGAGGTTTTTGCCTGGCACTGGGTGGAGCGATAGGCATTAAAATCATGGGTACCCAGCAGCAAGTTCGCAGCGGCAGCCATCTTGGCCGCCTCCAGGGTTTTATAGGTGAAGGTGGTGGCATGTCGCATCAAGGCACTCCGATACGGCACATGCCGAATCAGATACACGTATTGTCTGGACCGTGCTGAAAACCGAGCATGGAACTCATCAGAGGTCGGACAGGCCCAGGCTAATGAGACATCACCCGGTAACTGAGTATTGGCACCCATCACCCAGTTGTACGGATCGCGTTCAGCTTGAGTGTCAAAATGACACACTTGCGAGGCCGCATGCACTCCCGCATCGGTGCGCCCGGAACAAACCACAGAAATCGGCTCGTCTGCAATCGACGACAGCGCCTTCTCAAGGACCGACTGCACTACCTGAGGGTCGTGCTTTTGGGCTTGCCATCCGTGGTATCGAGTGCCCTCGTACTCAACCGACACCGCAATACGATGCGGCTTATGCACCACGCACCGCGCTGAGTCGGGCCTTCGCTTTTTCTGCGCTTGGGGCATGTGGAGACACCCGAACCCGCTCAAGCAGTTCGATGGCTGTCTCACGCATACCCATGCCCAAATAATTTTCAGCCAACTGCAATTGATGCGCCGCCACTTCGGCCTCATCGTCTGGGTCTTCGCCCCACTCCGGGTTCTCGTTCAAGGATTCAGCCGAAAAGGCATCTATCAGCAACTCATCCCCATCCTGATATAACGCCTCGGCTTCGCTCATACGCGTCGGATCTTCAATTTTTTGCTTCAATCGATTGATCGCATCTTCCAACGCATCTAAGTCGGCCCGAACCACACCGGCAGGCACTGAGTCGTGCACCGGCGACCCACCCGCGCTGTCGAGAGATGAGACCGTCTGGGGCAGAGAGCCCGCATACACACGGCGTAAGAGCGCAAAGGCGAACAAAACGGCTAGAAAAATGAGTGTGCCTTGTCCGATTTCAGTGCGCGCAAACGCCATAAGCTCGGATCGAGACGGCATCGCATTGAGCACACGTTGTCCCTCCGCCCGCCAATCGACACCGGTTGACACAGAAACCTCAGGCACATTGGCCGGCGGTGCTGCTGGGGTTTCAACAATCTGCGCCAACTTGGCATCCACCTGATCTAATTTGGACTCGAGTGCCTGGATCTTTTGCAGTAACGCATCGACCGATTCTGTGCCGGCGGCGTCCTCACCATCGCCCACTGAAGCCGGAACAGCGGGAGCAGCAGGCAACTCCCTGGCAGCCAATGCGGGCTCTGGGGTGCTCGACACTGACTCTGACTGTGCAGAGTCGGTGCCGGTCTCTTTTGTATTCACCGCCCAAAAGTCTCGGCGCGGCTCTGCCATATGCGCTTTAAAACGCTCGGCAGCCTGATCGGGATCGACTGCCAAGATCGTTTCGACCGTTGGAATGCCTAACTTCTGATTTTTCTCTAACGCGTTCACGTTCCCGATCTCAAACGCATTCGGGTTAGCGTCGAATAGCGCCATCATCACTTGCTCAACGGTGGCTCCGTCCGGTTGGACTTGCTGTGCAATACGCCACAAGGTTGCGCCGTTTGCGACCCATATCTCTCGATCAACCGGCCCCGGCTGTGTTCGACTGACACGGATCGGTAAGATCGCCACACCTGAGGGCGTAAAGACTTCAACCACGGTGGAGAGTGTCTCGGCTGGCCAAGAACTTTCCATACTTAACACCAGTTCTGTGACCGTGCCGTTTTGCTCGATGCGGTGGAAAAGATCGGACAGGCCGGGGCTTCGCACGATCCCTTGTCGCGAAAAGGTCGATTCAGAAGCAAACACCGGCAATAACTGGTTTACCGGATGGCCGGCCAAATCGGTGATAGGGACGCGAATTTCTACTGAATCCTTGGGTTCAGGCATCCACCGCGGCGACCCAAATTCCAAGGCATGGACAGACAAAGCCACACACCAGACGCACACCGCGCCAAACAATCGTCTCAGCACAGCACCCGCCTCATGACCGCATCCTTCGCATCTTGACTCCACAGTGTCCGTTCTAGATCTGCAGTCAATGTCAGATGCACCCATCCCGATTCCGTCAGCTCAGCAGAGACACGCACCGGCTCATCGACTTCCATTCGACCGGTATTGGGTGCCACTGCATAACCAGGCACCAGATCATTTTGATGTAACTTCAAGAGCATAGTGGGATCGTGAACCTGCAACCATCCACTGAAGGTCAGCGTATAAAAATGATCACTCTGCCAACGCTCTAGTGAAATCGACGTACCCGCCAATGGGGGCAACTCGGCCAACGCAC
>CAJXXD010000004.1 GCA_913062835.1 uncultured Gammaproteobacteria bacterium | reverse complement strand
CCTCTAGCCTCAAATTGAACGACGTGCCCGTGTCATACCGCTTAGTTTGAAAATAAAAGGCCGGGATCGCAGAACAACCCCGGCCTTTGCTGCAGACTCAGACTCTGTGTTAGTCGATCTGATAGATCGCAACGGTCCCCGTCATCTCATAGGCGATCGCCAACAAAGGCTTGCCTGTTGGACTGTCTTCGGCCGAGATAAATTCCAACCCTTCAGGTGAGTTATGGTTGGCCGATGGCATCATGTAACCCGCCAAATGTGGATCAGAAGGCAATGTCACATCATAAGCAAAGATCGCGTTGTTTCGCTCCATGCCGATAAATGCATAGGTACGACCATCCACAGAACCAACCGCCAGCGCCTCAGGCTCAGGGCCCTTGTCGTCGGACCGGTCATCCATCTCATCACTACCGCCGTTGGCGTTGAAGACTTCGGGCGAGCGGTTCGCGATCAGATATTCGAAGGCGTTTCCGCTGTCAAAAACCAACGTGCCTTGTTCAGACCAAATCGAGAATGAGCGACCGCCATACGCGTATACCAAGTCATGATCTCCGTCACCGTCGGTATCGCCCATGGTCGTTGTTGTTTTCAACCGACCCAAATTTTCTGGCTTTTGAAGCTCATCAGCATTCGGGAAGGTGGTCCGGTCGAGCACCAGATCGGCCACCCGAGTTTCCTCAGAGAATCCGTCGTAGTCTTTGGCGTCGCCCTCGTTGGCTGTGACCAGGTAAGTTGCCCCGTTGATTTCATAGGTTGCGATGGCATCGGGTTGATACATCATCAGAACCGGCCACCGCTTCATGTTGATGCCATTGTCTTTATTGGACATGTCGTGACTGGTGCGAGAGACGTTTTTATAGCCGAGTCCCACGATGTCACGCACTTCTTTATTGGCTACATCAATCACCGCAATCGCATTATTTTCTTGAATCGTTGCGTAAGCAGTCTTGCCATCCGCTGAAAAAGTCACGTATTCGGGCTCTGCATCGGCCGCGAAACTCTGGCCTGGCTTCACAATGCGCGCGCCTGCAGGCACGTCAAACTCGGCCAATGAAATCTGCGTCACTGTCGCGTTATCAGCGCCTGCAGCCAAGTCGATCAGGGTAAATCCACCCTCTGGATCCACGCTGTAATCATCCGATGGCTCACCCTCGTTCGCAGTTAAAAGGTACCGGCCGTCTGGTGAAAACGCGATATTGTCGGGCAATGCCCCTGTTTCGTAGGTCGCTAGCAGCGATCCATCTTGATTGAAGAGCTTGACCATCCCAGGCGCATCGGCCGGCTTCATCTTGATAGACGCCGCAATCAAATCTCCATGCACAGCCACGGCGGTCACATCCCCACCATCCAGATCGAACGGTGCCATCATAGATGGGGCAGAGGGTGTGGCCACCGAGATACGTTCGACGGTTCCGGTTTCAGACGCAGTCACTACCAAACTCTGAGACTGGGCGTGGTACCGAAGCATTTCGGCATAGCCTTCACCCTGCCCGATTTGAATTTCACCGATCTGTGTCATTTCGAGTGCAGAAACGGAACTGGAGAGCACAACGGCCAAGCCCGAGGCCAGTGCGGTGAGTTGAAACCGATTAACTAATTTCATGGAGAACTCCTTGACTAAGAATGTCTCGAAACTAACCGTGAAATATGACGAACTCTTTTAAATGTGATGAAGTTTTCATGAATACACCCAAGGTCGCAGGACGTATCTGTGCCATCACCGCATCGGCATCACCGCGTGTGATTAGGGCGTTGGAGGTTGGGTTTAGTGGCTGAATTTTGTCACGCACAGATTTCGATCAAGCAAAGCGCGATGCAAATGCGCGATGTGTTCAGGCGATATCTCACAACAGCCGCCAATCACCGTCGCTCCGTGTTCAATCCAATCGAGCACATGGTTGGTATAGGCCTCTGGCCCTAAATCGACGCGTTGTTTGAGATCTTTGACGGTACCGCCGGGGCGCAACGTGGCCACCGTAGTAAACCCATTGGCATAGGCACCGTACGGACAACCCAAGGTTTTGAGTAAATCCAAAGCCGGTGCAATGGATTCAGGCTGGCTGCAATTGATCACCACCGCATCGATTGGGCCGCCCGCTAAGACCTCAAGTGCCGCCTCCAACGGCTCACCTGAGCGCAATCGATTCGACCCATCATCCTCCACCGTCATCCCGATGCGCACCGCACAGTGCGCCTCAACTAAGGCATCGCGTGCCGCACGCATTTCAGCGATGTTCGACATGGTTTCCACCAAAAAGCCGTCGACCTCGGTGTATTGAACGTCGATTAAGGCCGCATAATCGGCCCGGGCTGTCTCATAATCTGGCGCCACTTCCGCCACATAGCTCGCAGCCAATGGCGGAAGGCATCCCATCTTGGACAGTTCAGAACGGTCACAACCGGACATTTCGATGGCTTGATCAAGCAATGCACTCGCTTGGCGGTGAATCGCTTTAAAGTCGTCTGACATACCATGCGCCGCCAACCGGGCAGGGGTCGCGGTGTAGTTATTCAAGGTCAGGACACGAGCCCCTGCGACCAGAAAATCTCGGTGTACCCCCGTGACCACTTCGGGCTCATCTCGCATGACCTGAAGTGACCAGAGTGGATGCGGTTCTGAGCGTTGTGAGCGCCGACTGATTTCTTGGCCCAAGCCGCCATCCAAGAGGACCACAGAGGATGAAGACGCGTGAGGCATTGGGCACTCCTTTCAAAACAGCCGGCACTGTGCCATGGGCCGATTGAAAAAGATATGCGCGAAGCACCGGATACCATGATAAAGAAAGCGCCTGGACCCTCTTCGCATCGAGCACCCTAGGCTAAATCAATACCGATTGCTCTACCCGGTGTTTCGCATGCCCGCCGCAATGCCGGCAACCGACGCCATCAAGGCACGTTCGACAGTACTGTCGGCCCCTCGGTCGCGATCGCGCTTTAGAAGTTCGGCTTGCAAGATATGAAGGGGCTCCAAGTACGGATGCCGTGTCGCTAAAGCCCGCTCAATGCCTGGATTACGCTCAAGAAGTCGCGCGATCTCTTTGATGGCCATGATTTCTTCCGTCACCACGGACAGGCGGGCCCTCAGTTTGGTTCCCAAGGGCATCTCAGAACCCGCTAACACTTGCTCATAATGCGCCGCTACATTGACGTCGCTCTTAGCCAATACCATTTCGAGCATATCCACATAGACTGTAAAAAACGGCCAGTGTTGATACATATCCTGCAACAGCGGGAGTTGACCTTCCTCTACAGCTTGCTTGAGCGCTGAATCCGTTCCAAGCCATGCCGGCAACATCAACCGCATTTGCATCCAGGCAAAAATCCACGGAATGGCGCGAAGGCTTTCGATACCGCCATCGGCCTTGCGTTTGGCCGGTCGCGAACCGAGTGGCAGCTTACCGAGGGCGCTCTCCGGGGTCACCTGGCGAAAATACTCAACGAATTCTGGGGTGTGATGCACCACCGCCCGATAACTATCAACCGCGCTTTTAGCCAAATGATTCATCGCCTCAGTCCACTCTGGCTTGGCCGGAGCACTTGGTCGCAACGTCGCTTGAGTCACCGCAAAGATATAAGACGACAGCGTTTGTGCAGCGAGATCCGGGAGACCAAACTTCCAACGAATCATCTCGCCTTGCTCTGTCACTCGGATGGCATTCATCACCGACCCGGGCGGTTGCGCCAAGATGGCTCGGTGCGCCGGGCCACCGCCACGGCCGACCGTACCGCCACGACCATGGAATAGAATCAGTTTGACCTGATGCTCTCTAGCAATCGCGCTTAAGGCCTGCTGCGCACGATATTGCGCCCAGGCTGCTCCCAACGTTCCAGCATCTTTGGCTGAGTCGGAGTAGCCAATCATGACGTGCTGAACACCTTCGATTGCTTCCACATAATCGGGATCGGCCAAAAGCGTCTTAAGCACCTGAGGTGCCCGTTCCAAATCGTCTAGCGTCTCAAAGAGCGGAGACACAGGGAGCGGTTGTTCAACGCCACACGCTTTTTGTAAAAGCATCACCGCCAACACATCCGAAGCCTGCTGTGCCATCGAAATCACATAGGACCCCAGCGCGCGCGGATCGGTCTCCGCCAACACTCGGATAGTGGCAATCACCTCATCGACTGCCTCAGATCCTTGAAAATGCAACGGAATCAATGGTCGAGGACTCGCCAGTTCAGCCCGCAAAAAGGCCAGTCGAGTTGATTCATCCCAGGAGGCATAATCACCCGCCCCGAGTGCTTGGGTAATCTCCGACAGCGCTTCGGTATGACGTGCAGATTCTTGCCGAATATCCAAGGTCACCAAATTCAGACCAAAGGTCGCAATGCGCCTGAGAGCATCCAGCAAATACCCATCGGCAATCTCCCCCATGCCACAGGTATGCAGGGAATCCCACATCAATCGCATCGGAGCCAATAAATCCTCAGTCACGCGAAGTGCGCTCACTCGCTCCACCGGTCGGCCGTCGAGTTCCGCCTCAATCTGTTGCTGCAGACACAGAAGCTCAGCCCGTAACCGCTTCAGAACGACGCGATACGGCTCAATGGCACCTTCTCCGGCCAAGGCCATCAGCTCAGGGGTGGCACGCGACATAGATAAGTCAGAGGTTAAAAGTGCCAAATCCCGCTGATAAAGATCAGCCGCCATCCAACGCGCAAGCGCAAGCACCTCTCGCGTCACCGCATGGGTCACAAACGGATTACCGTCCCGATCCCCGCCCATCCACGAGCAAAATCGCACCGGTGCCACCTCAGGCGGCAACGGATGACCTGTCGCCCGCTCTAAATCCGCACTCAAATCACGCAGATAATCGGGGACGGCCTGCCACAGTGAATTTTCGACCATAGCGAAGCCCCACTTCGCCTCATCGACCGGGGATGGGCGGGTGGCTCGCATTTCATTGGTGTGCCAACACTCGCTGACAAGCCGTTTTAAGCGACGTTTAATGTGCCGATCGCGACGTTCTGACAAAGCCCCACCATCAAACTCTGAGAGGCACGCCGCAATCTTTTCGTATTTCTGAATCAGTGTACGGCGCATCGATTCCGTGGGATGTGCCGTAAGCACCAAATCAATCTGCATCTCCGCCAACGTTTGGTGCAACACCTCGGCACTCTGGCCCTCAGACAGTAACGCATCAAACAGTCCAGGGATGGCGATTTCATCGAGATAGGGATCGCTTTCAGCAAAATCACCGCGGTGTTTTCGAACCCGATGATGTTGTTCCGCGATATTGGCTAAATTCAAAAACTGCGTGAAGGCTCGGGCCACCGACACCAGTGTCTCACCCTCGAGTTGAGCGACCAATTCAATCAATTGATCACGGGCATCGGTGTCACCCTGCTGAAAGGATTTTGACAGCGCACGAAGCTTTTCAATCGACTCGAGAAAGGACTCACCCCGATCGGCCACCATAATCTCGCCCAGTTGCTCACCCAAAAGCCGAACGTTGTCTCTCAACGAAGGATGTAATTCCATATCACTCACTTGACGGTACCCATACCATTTGACGCCAACCTAAGATTCGCCAGCCTCGCTCAGGGACTCTCAACACCGACGACGAATCCAGTCACTCTGCCTGTGAAACGCCGCCAAAGCAAAGCAGAACGGCGTGAGACAGACAGGTTTACGGGTCTTCATCCCATTAGACGAAGGGTTAGTCAGCAGTCACCATTTCCAGTGCTGTGATCTGTTAAGGTGGACGCATCGTAGAACAAAAAACGAGGTACCGTCAGATGTCTGTATGGGCACGCATTGGTTCATTGATCGGGTTGCTTTGTGTGGCTTCGATGTCACAGGCCTCTGCCTGGGAACACGAAGTTAACTCCCACGGGGTTTGTATTGTGCACAACGAGGATATGTCGTGGCCCTTTATTGTGCTTGGTTTTTACTCAGACACGAGCGAAATTGCCATCTTCAATCCAGACTGGAAATCCATCGAAGATGGGCGGGAATACAGCCTCGACTGGAATTTCTCAAGCGGCGATGAGTGGGCTTTGACGTTTAGAGGATTTGTCAGTGACAACGGTACGGTTGCCTTGAAAGGTAGCTATTCCAAGGCCACAGCCGATGAATTTATGGCCGACTTCATCAAAGCCGACAGCTATCAACTGATCTACAACAACACGGTATTGGCCGAGCAATCGTTGGCCGGATCCATGAAAGCCTACTATCGTGCAATTGAGTGCCGCAGGGCTAAAGATCCGTTTGAAGGCGAAGGCAATCGCGGCAACGATCCGTTTAAACCCTCGCGCTCAAATGACCCCTTCTCAAGCTGATTGAAGTCTGAGCAGGCACGGGGTCTCAAAACCCCGTGCCAGCTTGATGTAAATCAGCACTCGCGCCTTAGGATCCCTCTATCCTTTGCGCTCCCGTTTCAAACACGAGCGCTTCAATCATGCGATTCCTGACCGTATTGTGTCTTGCCCTGACCACTCCCCTCTTCGCAGACGATCCGGCACCTGTGGCTCCATCGGCTCACATGCAAGACAACGCCATCCGCTGGGCAGAAAAATACGAATCCGCCACGCCAGCGCAACGGGAAAAGATGTTAGCGCGTCGGACACACTGCTTGAGTCTTACAGAGGAAGAGCGACGTACCCAATGCAGCCAGGGGAACCGTCAAAATTCCCCTAAATAACGCTCACAGGGTGAACTCGTCAGCGTTTGACGACCTGGAAGCTGTACTCTTTATCGAGCGAGCGGGCGATTTCTACATCGGCCGGCAAATGACCCATGGACAGGCCATACACCCCAACACATGAACTGCCTGGATGTGGGTCGTATAACAGACGACTTTGCAGATCCGCAAAGATAAAACTGATCATCAGGGCGCCCGGATCAAAGCGCTCGTAAATTTCGACAAACTGACCCTGGCCTGGCGTGTACTCAAAGGTCAGCTCACAGGTTAGAAAGTGACCGGGCTCTCGGACCACAATGGTGTGTTCGCCGGGCTCCAAGGGCAAATAACTGGCACCCCCGGCTTTAAACTGCGCCACGGACTCCCCGTTGATTAAAAACTCAGCGTTTTGCTCTTCCCACAATTTAAAACCGCGGGTCCGAAATACCAGGAGACCCTGCTCAGGGGACACTGCCTCCACCGTCTGCGAGACCTGAGCCTTGGAGTATTCGCCTTGCACCGGATCAAAGGCGCAACCAGCGAGAATTCCTAAAGAACCGAGGAGTAATACAGGCCACAAACGCACAGCGGGGATCATTTTATTTTTAACCGAAGTAAGCAAACACCTCCTTAGTGAACCACAAACGCAAGTAAAAAACACCGCGCATAAAAAAGCCGGGGACGAGCCCCGGCTTTGTAAAGCAGATAAATCAGTGTCAGCCAATCAATCCGCCATCGGTGCGTTTCACCGCAATGACCGCTGATCGAGGGACGGCTTGCCCCCCTTCTGGCCAATGGCTGTTGCCGTCTTCACCTGGGTGCTGGACGCCGACGAACATGGTCTTTCGATCAGCAGACCAGGTGAGGCCTGTGATTTCACACTCGTTCGGGCCCACCAAAAAGCGATGGATCTCACCGGTCTCTGGGTCGCCGATCAGCATTTGGTTGTTGCCCATGCCAGCAAATCCGTTTTCGTTTGAGTAGTTGCCGTCGGTCTGAATCCACAGATTGCCGGCCGCATCGAACTTCAAACCGTCCGGGCTGTTGAACATATTGTCTGCATTGATGTTGCTTGAGCCGGCCATCAAATCGCTGTGCACCGTAGGGTTTCCAGCCATGACGTACATATCCCAGGCAAAGGTATCGGCCGCGTGATCGGCACCGGCGGGCACCCAACGGACGATGTGGCCATAGGGGTTCTTCGCACGCGGATTGGCCATATTCAGTGGCTGACTCTCACGCTCACCGCGGTACTTGTTATTGGTCAGCGCCACATAGGCTTCCTCCTTATGAGGATTGGCGGCCACCCCCTCCGGGCGATCCATGGTGGTCGCGCCAAGCTTTGAGGCAGCCAGGCGAGCAAACACCAGTGTCTCATCAGGCGCCATGCCGGCATCGGCCAAGTTCATCCACTCACCCTGGCCATTGTCGTTGAATTTCGCCACAAACAGACTGCCTTCATGCAACAAGGTTGAATTGTCACCGTTCGGTTGATAGCGGTCGCGACTCACAAAACGGTACAAGAACTCACCGCGCTCATCGTCACCCAAATACACCACCGCACGGCCATCTTTGGCGATCACAACTTCCGCATTCTCGTGCTTAAACCGGCCGAGCGCGGTCAATTTGACCGGCTTCTTCCGACCGGATGGATCCACTTCGACCACCCAGCCGTGACGATGGGCTTCATTAGGCTCTTTGCTGACATCGAACCGGTCGTCGGTTTGCGCCCACTTATACCCCCAATCCTTTCCGCCTTTGGCGATGCCGTAGCGCTTCTGCTCTGCAGTTTGCTCGTAATTTTCACCTTCATAGGATGAGAAGTACCCGTTGAAGTTCTCTTCACAGGCTAGGTAGGTGCCCCAGGGGGTTTTGCCATTGCCGCAGTTGTTGAAGGTGCCGAGGATTTCAACGCCTTTTGGGTCACTCGAGGTTTTGATGAGATCGCTGCCGCGCACAGGACCTGCCACATCAAAGGGCGTGTCTGGTGTCACACGGCGGTTGTATGGGCTGTCTTTCACGATGCGCCACTGTCCATTGATTTCAGCCAGTTCCACCACAGTCAGACCATGTGCCATCTTGCCTTTGTTCACGTCATCGTCCGTCTCAGGCAGTTTGGTTTCGCGGTTGCCGAAGGTAATGCTTCGGTTGGTGTATTCGTTGTTGATCACCAAAATTGTGCGACCGTCGACCACAAACACGTCCATGCCGTCGTTGTTATCACCAGCGACTAGGGCCTGGCTGGCAGCGGTACCCCGGGTCTCATGATCAAATTCAGGCGCATTGGAGGTCAGCGGATCACCCCAACGGATGACGACCTGCGAGGTGAAACCTTCAGGCAGCGTGATGGCATCGGCGGTATTGGCCGCGATCGGTGTGAACTTGAATCCGGCCTTACTGGCCGCTTTGGCGGTGGTTGAAGCCAACCCAGCGGTCATCACAAAGGCGGAAGCACCGAGAACCGAGGCGCCTTTCAAAAAATACCGGCGCGACATAACGGCATCGAAATCCGTGTCTTTGGCACGCTCTGGTTGCTGCTGCTCATCCCAAGCATCAAACGATAATTCTGTGGTCATGATGATCGCTCCTTTCACATCCTATGAGATCCATTCCCATGCGCGAAGCTAAGCGATTGAGATGACGGAGTGATGGCAAGAGGATGACATTTCGATGATGCACCCATTGTGATCCCAAGGTCCTGCTCTGATATCCTGAATCAAACTAGGAGTGTGCATGCAATCGATCCAACTTCACATCAATGGCATGACCTGCGGCGGCTGTGCAGCCGGCTTAAAGCGTGCGCTGAGCGAATCACCCGACGTGCTCAGCGCCGAAGTCAATTTCGCCACCGAGGAAGCCAAAATCACCACCACCGAGACCGTGGCGGCTAGCGATTGGGTGCAGCGCGTTCGCAAGGCTGGGTTTTCGGTCTTAAGTGACACGCATCGCTTTGTCTGGGCAGCCCCCATCGATGTCCCCACCAGCGCGGATCTGACCGAGCTTTTAGCGTACCCCGAGGTGGTCGACTGGCACTGGCATCCGGGATTAAAAACACTCGACGTGACAACGCTTGCCGATGCCGAGCTCGAGGCGCTCAATCACGCACTCATCGATGCCGGCTTTTCCGAACCTGTGCCGGAAACCGACGCCCGTCCTTCGCAAACACATCGCGAGACTTGGGAGTTATGGCTGGCCATTGCACTGACTTTGCCTTTGGTGGCTCAGATGGGCTCGATGTGGTTTGGGCTCGGGTGGCACTTACCACCGATGGCTGAGTGGCTCTTGGCCACACCGATTCAGTTTTGGATGGGCCGGCGCTTTTATCAAGGCGCCTGGTCGGCTCTGAAACGTCGAGAAGCCAATATGGACACACTGGTGGCACTGGGCACATCCGTTGCCTACGGCTACTCGGTGGCACAGTGGGCCCTGCTCGGTAATGCGGCCACCGGTACGCTGTATTTCGAAGCCGCCGCTGTGGTTATTACCTTGGTTCTGGTCGGCAAGACCATCGAGCACCGCGCCAAGCACTCTGCGACCGCTGCCCTTCAAGCGCTTTTGGCCCTCAAACCTGACACCGTTCGCGTCCTAAAACAGGGCCAAGAAACCCTGATCTCCGCCAGCGCTCTCCGGACCGGGGATGTCATCGTGGTCCGTGCCGGTGAGCGTATTGGGGCCGACGGGGTGATCCTCAAAGGCGAAGCCGAGGTCGATGCACAGGCCATGACCGGTGAACCCCTACCCGAGCTCAAGCAGGTCGGAGATCCAGCGCTCTCTGGCACCTTGGTTGTCAACGGACAAATTCGCATCCGCGCTGAACGGGTCGGTGCGGCCTCGGCGGTCTCGCAGGTGGCTGACCTGGTGAAAAATGCGCAGATGGGCGAAGCGCCCATCCAAAAGCTGGTCGACCAAGTGAGCCGCCGGTTTGTGCCGGCAGTCATGGGGATTGCGCTTTTGACCTGGATCGGCTGGTCGCTCGCCGGCGCATCGGTGGACTTTGCCTTGATGGCGGCGATCAGTGTGCTGGTGATTGCCTGCCCATGCGCGCTGGGCTTGGCCACTCCCACCGCCTTAGTGGCGGGCACCGGTCTAGCCGCCCGAGCGGGAATTCTGATCAAAGACATTCAAACCTTAGAAGCCTTGCCGTCGATGACGGTGCTCTGCTTCGATAAAACCGGCACCCTCACCGAAGGCCAGCCTGAGGTCACGGCCCAGCATGTGCAAAGTGGATCTGAGGATGGCTTTGTGGATCGCCTGGTCTCCGTGGCCCGCGAGTCCACCCACCCCTTGGCCGAGGCGGTGGTCCGAGCGTTTCCGGAACGGGGTCTGCCAGATTGGCAGGTCGTGAGTAGCGACAACCAACCAGGCCAAGGCATCGAAGTAACCACCGATCGGCATCGCTACCGCTTCGGTCAGTGGTCCTTTGTGGACCCAACTGGCGGTCAGCCCCGAGGGGAAGACACAGAAAGCGCCTTATCTGAAGACGGTCAGGTCTTGGGTTCGGTCGCTTTTCAAGACAGGCTCCGGCCTGAGAGCGCCGAAGTGATGGGTGCACTTAAGGAGGAAGGTCTGCAAACCCATATGCTGACCGGCGACCGTGCGTCCGTTGCCAACCCCTTGGGTGCCGCCTTAGGTCTTGATCAAGTGACCGCAGGTTTGTCGCCCGATGACAAGATCGCCCATATCCAAGCCCTCAAGGCGCAAGGCGAGATAGTTGGCATGGTCGGCGATGGCATTAACGACGGCCCGGCACTGGCCGCTGCCCATGTGGGAATCGCGCTCGGCTCCGGATCTGATATCGCGCTGCAGTCAGCCCCCGTGGTGCTGATGCGGCCAGATCTTCAATTGGTACTCGATGCCATTGCCTACGCGCGAAAAACCCGCCGCATCATCCGACAAAACCTGATTTGGGCGTTTGGCTACAACGTACTCTGCATCCCCTTGGCGATTTCAGGGGTATTAACGCCCGCGATCGCAGGCTTTGCCATGGCCTTGTCATCGGTGAGCGTGGTTGCCAACGCGCTGCGTTTAAAGTACCAGCGCGTGCGTTAATACGGAGGGTCCGTGCGATACCCCAACGCAGCCCAGACCAACCCACCGATCATCAATAGACCTCCGATCGGGGTAATCGCCCCGAGGATGCCAAGGTCCAATGCAACCAGCGCGTACAAACTGCCGCTGAAGATCAGCATTCCAAACGCCATGGTCCACAGTGCACCGGGTATGGCCGAAACCCGTCCTGCGCTCAAACAGAGCAAGGCCAAGCTCATCCATACCTGATAGCGAACGGCAGTCTCCCAGGTTTCCAAACGGGACTCACTCACCAGATTCGTAAGGCCATGAGCCCCAAAGGCCCCAAGCCCAATCGCCAACGCCAAACTCAAAAGCGCCAGCCGCACCCACATTACAGCCAACTCACAATCCCCCAGATCAGGCCACCGACCAGCAAGGCCAAAAGTCCCAGTATCACGAAGAGGGTTTGCACCCAATCGACCACCAATGCACGGACCAACTGCTTTGTCGTGTGCAAACCAAAGGCCAACCACACCACCGCCAAAGACACCGGAAAAAACGCAATGACAAGCGTTTGCACAGCCAAGAATTCGATCCAAGACAGCGTTAGAAACGGATTTTCGGGGGGAGGCGACTGTGACATGCCCTCAGTATGCCACAGTGACCCGAGTCACCTGAGGCTGCCTGTCAGATCGAGTTGCCGGTGTAGGCCTGAGACTCATCTGGCAACGAGACCAAAAGGCCTTCGGTGAAGAGCCCTAAGGCCCGAAGCTCTTCTGCATTGAGCGACAAGTCCAGGGCCCCGGCGTCAGAATCTAGGCGATAGGTCAGACGCTCAGACCTGACACTGTCGTCCAACACAGACTTCAGGGACCAACTGACTGCGGTCTCATACCAGCATCCGGTCTCGGTCGAGACACAGGTGTTTGAGGTGTCTGTGACGAACTGAGCTCTCTGCCCGGCCGCCTCAACTTCGGTTACGGTGAAGGGCGCCTCAGAGCGCACCATGGTTTGTAAAACGTACTCCACAGCCTGCGTCGACTGTCCGATCACGGCCATGACGTGATGGCGCACTTCAAATTCAGCCGGCAGGTTCCCGTCTTCGTTGGACCCACAAAACAAAGTCGTCACCCGAAGTCGGTTTGCTTCCGGTTCATGAAAGACTTCCAAACACCCCATAAAATCGGACAATCCGCGTGGCGGCTCGGCTGCCTCAGTCGTCGCGCTGACGCTCAAGCCAAGGGCACACACACTGGCAGTCATCACTCGGTTCCACATACGCCTTCTCCCGTGCTGTTTTGCGAAAAACTAGCACCGATTGCGCTTTTTATGCATGCATTATGTGCGGATTGTAATAATTATATGACCGTAAATTATTGTTTTTATTGAATATGAATAAAAGATGACAATAAATTATGACAGTGCTCGGCCGTATGTCGGACACACGCACATGCCCGACAATATCTCACCCCTATTGGGGCTCACCGGCTACCCAAGGCATGAGGAAATACCCCACGACAAAGCCACCTAAGTGCGCCTGCCAGGCGATCGCGCCACCCATAAACACATCCAAGAGGAGATGCACCACAACCAGTGCGATGACAAGCGAAAGAATGGAACGGGGTCTGCCCCCCTGGGCCCGCACCCACTGCCGACTGGCCGCCAACCACCACCCCAACAAACAAAAGACCACACCAGAGGCCCCAATCATCGGTGCGTGGGTGCGTTCTAATAGCCCAAACCCCACGGCACCGCCTACCGCACCGGCCAAGAGACCGATTGTTAACACGCGCATGCCATAGACCAACGCCAGCGTCTTGGATAAGGCAAGTAACATCACGGTATTCATCAGCACATGGAGCGTCCCACCGTGTAAGAGTGCATGCGTGATCCACATGCCGTAGGCCTGGCCTGGGTACAAGGCCTGATCCACACGCCCGGGTGGGAACAGAAAATCCCAGAAAGCGCCATAGGAAATAGCCAAGGCACGCCAGTCGACGGCACCAAACCATCCCTGATCCGACAGCTGCAAAAGCCCTTCAATGGCCAATAAGAGGCCGACCACCCACCACAAAGCCACTGGCGTTTTGGGCCCGCCAAACACAGGAACGATACGCATAATTCTCCCCAGACAGGGCCTTAGCATAACCAACTCGGCCAGGCGAGCCCATGGCAAGCGTGCCGGCCGGAGTCTATCTGACCGACATCGGCGTTGAGTTCTCTGCGCCAAGCACGCACACTTCACGCTTTACTGCGTTTAACAAAAGGCATTCCGTCACATGGCACAGTTTGTGTACACAATGAATCGGGTCAGCAAAATCGTGCCCCCGAAACGAGAGATTCTGAAAGACATTTCCCTGTCATTTTTCCCAGGCGCCAAAATCGGCGTGCTCGGCCTCAACGGTTCGGGTAAATCGTCACTGCTTCGCATCATGGCCGGGGTCGATACCGAAATCGACGGCGAAGCCCGGCCACAGCCCGGTATTCACGTCGGCTATTTGCCGCAGGAACCACAACTCGATCCGACGCAAACCGTTCGTGATGCGGTGGAAGAAGGTGTGGCTGAAATCAAAACGCTGCTGACACGGTTTGATGAGATCTCGATGGCCTTTGCCGAGCCCATGAGTGATGACGAAATGAACGACCTATTAATGGAGCAAGGCGAACTGCAAAACAAAATCGATGCGGTCAACGGCTGGGAACTCGATCGTATGCTTGAACAGGCCGCCGACGCACTCCGACTCCCACCTTGGGACGCGAAAATCGAACATCTCTCAGGCGGTGAAAAGCGCCGTGTCGCACTCTGCCGGCTGTTGCTGCAAAAACCCGATATGCTGCTGCTCGATGAGCCCACCAACCACCTGGATGCAGAATCCGTGGCCTGGCTTGAACACTTCTTGGTCGACTTTGACGGCACGGTCGTCGCCGTGACCCACGACCGGTATTTCTTAGACAATGCCGCCGGTTGGATTTTGGAACTCGACCGCGGCCGCGGTATCCCGTTTGAAGGCAACTACTCGACCTGGCTTGAAGCCAAAGAGCAACGGCTTTCCCAAGAACAGAAAACCGAAGAAGCGCGCCAGAAGACCATCAAGAGCGAGTTGGAGTGGGTGCGCCAGAACGCCAAAGGCCGCCAAGCCAAATCCAAAGCACGTCTTAAAGCCTTTGAGGAGCTGCAAAGCCAAGACGCGCAAAAGCGGAACGAAACCCAAGAGATCTACATCCCACCCGGGCCTCGCTTGGGTGACAAGGTGATTGAAGTCGAAGGGGTCTCAAAGTCCTTCGAAGGACGTGTGCTGATCGACAACCTCACCTGTTCGATCCCAGCCGGTGCCATCGTCGGCATCATCGGCGGCAACGGCGCGGGTAAATCCACCCTATTTAAAATGATCACCGGTGTTGAAACACCAGACGCCGGGACAGTGACGCTCGGCGACACCGTGCAATTGGCCTATGTCGATCAATCGCGGGATGCCCTCGATGGCAAAAAGACGGTCTGGGAAGAAGTGTCCGACGGACAAGACATCATTACAGTGGGCAACTACTCGGTGCCTTCTCGGGCGTACTTGGGTCGCTTTAATTTTAAAGGCGGCGACCAGCAGAAGTTTGTCAAAGACCTCTCAGGCGGTGAGCGGAACCGACTGCACTTGGCCAACACCTTAAAGCAAGGCGGCAACGTGCTGTTACTCGACGAACCCACCAACGATCTCGACGTGGAAACATTGCGCGCACTCGAAGAAGCGCTCTTAAGCTTCCCAGGCACGGTCATGGTGATCTCGCACGACCGGTGGTTCTTAGACCGTATTGCGACCCACATCCTCGCCTATGAGGGCGACTCGCAAGTGACCTTCTTTGAAGGAAACTACACAGAGTACGAGGAAGATCGTAAGAAGCGATTGGGCGGTGAAATTGTGCCGACCCGCGTCCGGTATCGGAAACTGGCAGACTGAGGTCCGAGTGGAATGGCATCCAACGCCTGAGGCCCGTCGTCCACACGACAGCCTTAAGTGGGCCACCTACCCAGCCGGTGAGTTGCCGCTGTGGGTGGCCGACATGGACTGCGCACCCCCGCCTGTGGTGCATCAGGTCTTAACCCAGGCCCTCGATCACGGCATCTTTGGCTACG
>CAJXXD010000003.1 GCA_913062835.1 uncultured Gammaproteobacteria bacterium | reverse complement strand
CACCAAGTGCGACCACCTGTTTGGCATGTTCGGTCATACTCTCTTTTGAAGAGGCCTCAGAGGTGCCTAGTAAATCGGCAGCCTCAGGCAAGTTTGGCGTGACCAAAGTAGCGCACGGCAATAGAGCGTCACGCAAGGCGGCCACTGCATCGGCATGCAACAAACGATCACCACTCTTAGCCACCATCACCGGATCCACCACAATAGGGCCATCAAAACCAGATAAGAAGTCGGCGACTGCCACGGTCACATCCGGCGTGCCCAACATGCCAACCTTGATCGCATCAATCCGGATATCGCGAGAAACCGATTCCAACTGGGCTTTGAGGAAATCAATTGCCACCGGATAAATCGCATCCACCCCAACCGTGTTCTGAGCCGTTAATGCGGTAATCACGCTCAGGCCATAACCGCCGGTCGCAGAAATCGCCTTCAGGTCCGCCTGGATGCCGGCTCCACCGCCTGAGTCGGATCCAGCTATCGTCAAAATATTTGCAATCATGGTGTCTCCTTTCCGTTCAGTGTAGCGGGTTTGCACTCATTTCCGGCTATACTCGCGCCATGAAAACTTTGCTTTGTATTGTCTGTCTCTCGACGACCCTGGTTTTGGCTGGTTGCGGCCAGACGGGGCCGCTGTATTTACCGGATCAACCCGACAAGACGGTTGACGGTCGCTAACTATGGATTATTTCAATTACCGAGGAAGCGATCTCTACGCTGAAGATGTGGCCGTTTCTGAAATCGCCAAGGCGATGGGCACACCCTGTTATGTGTATTCGAAAGCCACTCTGCTAAGGCATTTCCATGCGTATGCAGACGCCTTGACCGACATCCCGCACTTGGTTTGTTTTGGCATGAAAGCCAATTCAAATCTGGCGATTTTGGAGGTATTAGCCGAGGCGGGCGCAGGCTTCGATATTGTCTCTGTGGGCGAGTTAGAGCGTGTGCTGGCAGCGGGCGGCGATCCCGCCAAAGTTGTATTTTCGGGGGTAGGGAAACAAAGACATGAGATGCAACGTGCGTTGGAGGTGGGCATCCACTGTTTCAACGTGGAGTCTCTAGCGGAACTCGACCAACTGAATGCCGTGGCACTCGACCTAGGCACCGTGGCACCCGTCTCGTTACGGATCAATCCAGACGTGGATCCAAAGACCCACCCCTACATTTCAACCGGTCTCAACGGCAGTAAGTTCGGGATCGCCCATAAAGATACGCTCATGGCTTACCGACATGCGGCCTCTCTTCCCGGACTGAACCCAATTGGTATCGATTGCCATATTGGCTCGCAATTGACGGATATTGCGCCCTTGCTTGAAGCCCTCGATAAACTGATGGAGTTGGTGGCCTCGCTGAAGGCCGATGGTATCGCTCTGCATCACATTGATTTAGGCGGCGGCCTCGGCGTGCCGTATCAAGAGGAAACACCGCCGCATCCGAGCGAGTACATGGCCGCAGTGAAAGCCAAAATTGCAGACACCGGCTTAACCTTAGTATTGGAGCCCGGGCGATCCATCGCGGCCAATGCAGGGATTTTTGTCACCGAAGCGATCCTGACCAAAACCAATCAGGATCATCACTTTGTGGTGGTCGATGGCGCCATGAACGACCTGATCCGACCAAGTCTCTATGGTGCTTGGCAGAATATTATACCGGTCTCCACGGCACCTCATGACGGCCAAGTCGAAGCATCCTTTGACGTGGTGGGTCCGGTCTGTGAATCGGGCGACTTCTTAGGGAAAGCTCGCACACTCCGAGTTGGCGCCGGCGATCTCTTGGCCGTCCGATCAGCAGGCGCCTATGGGTTTGTCATGGCGTCCAACTACAACACGCGGCCCAGAGCGCCCGAGATTTTGGTCGATGGAGACCAGATGCATGTGATTCGCGAACGCGAAACACTGGAAAGCCTCTGGGCCCTTGAGCACCGAGTGAATCGCTAATGCGTGTGTCCTTCACCAAGATGCATGGCTTAGGCAACGATTTTGTGGTGATCGATGCTATCAGTCAGCACGTGAGTTTACGCCCTGCCCAGATTGCCAAACTGGCAGATCGGCACAGGGGCGTTGGGTTTGATCAATTATTGCTCATTGAGCCCCCATCCCGTCCAGACGCTGACTTTGACTACCGAATATTCAACGCCGATGGTGGCGAAGTGGAGCACTGCGGGAACGGAGCACGCTGCTTTGCGAAGTTTGTCATCGATCGCGGTCTTACGGCGAAATCCGACATTACCGTCAATACGGCACGAGGCCTTATTACACTGAGCTTTGATGACCAAGGCTGGGTCAGAGTCAACATGGGCGAACCGCGCTTTGAGGCTGATACCCTGCCATACCAGGGACCGCCCACGCCGGATGCGCAGTCCACCGTCACACTTGTGAGCCCTGCCGGTCCTTTGGAGTTTGGTTTGATCAGCATGGGCAATCCGCATGCAGTCACGCGCGTGGCGTCGGTAGAGACCACACCGGTCGACATTGTAGGCCCGGCCATCCAAGCCATGTCTCAGTTCCCAGACTCGGTCAACGTCAGCTTTATGCAGATAGACAGCCCATCACAAATCAGCCTTCGCGTCTTTGAGCGAGGCGTCGGCGAAACGCAAGCCTGTGGCACAGGCGCCTGTGCGGCGGTCGCCTATGGACGCCTTCAGGGATGGCTTGATGCCCACGTGACCGTTGCAACTCGCGGCGGAAACCTGCAGATTGAATGGGAAGGGAGCGATCACGATCTGACCATGATCGGTCCTGCGGAAACTGTTTTTGAGGGAGAAGTTCGGCTGTGAGCCTAAACGCAGAGGACATCAAAGCGTATTTAAAGGCGCATCCTGAGTTCTTTGAGGAACATCCGGACCTTGTCGCTGCTCTCAAAATACCCACAGACACTGGCACAGCCATATCACTGGTCGAGTTTCAGCTCCGAAAGCTCCGTGATCAGGTTTCACAACTCGAACGAGAAAACGATCACATGATTGAGACAGCGCGCATCAACAGCGTGCTGTTTGAAAAAACCCGTTCTCTCGTACTGGCACTCCTTGATGCGCGTGATTTGGAAGACCTCGCCGTGGCGCTGGATGAAAAGCTGGGTCAAGGATTCGACATTCCTGAGGTTCGGCTGCTGTTGTCTGATCAATTCAAAGTGCCGAGCCAAATTACCGGGATTCAGCCGATTGCTGCCTCCGACCTGTCTGACGGCGGATCGCTGGCGCATGCCCTGTCCGATCAAAATCCGTGGATCGGTCGACTCGATAAGGCACGCCGTACGGCCCTGTTCGGCAGCGCGGCGGATGGTGTAGAAAGCGCGGCCGCTCTCGGACTGGTCCGTGGTCACACCTATGGCCTCTTGGCTTTAGGCCATCCTGATCCGACGCACTTTCAGTCCAACCAAGACACCCTGTTTCTCGACCACATCGGTGAGGCGTTGGCTATGATCTTGCCGCGCCTTTTGAAGCGTGCCAAATGATATGACCTTGGCGGAGTTGGTGACACAGTACGTGGATGCCAGCCGACAAAGTCAGAGGCATCTGCCCAAAACACTCGACGCTTACCAGCGCGACTTCAACCAAGCTCTCGCCTTCTTTGGTGAGGACTGCACACTGTCAGACATCGACACAGCGGCCATTATGGGTTGGATCCGGGCCATGACGGCAAAACGCCAGACCGGACGTACCATTGCGCGCAAGCTATCGGCCATACGGACTCTATTTGGCTATGCCATTCAAAATCGATGGATGACCGCCAACCCCGCAGCCGACGTGCGCGCGCCAAAAACCGCCAAACGACTGCCCCATGCGTTAACACCCGAAGCCATGGGGCAACTGCTCGATCGACCCGTCTCGTCCGATGATCTGGCCTCAGTTCGGGATCAGGCCCTGTTTGAGCTTTTGTATTCATCGGGCCTTCGCTTGAACGAAGCCCTGAGTCTCAAGGTGCAGGATCTTCCCAAGGGAAGCAGCGAAGTGCGCGTGCTGGGCAAAGGACAGAAAGAACGCATCGTACCCGTGGGTGATATAGCGCTTGCCGCCATGACTCGGTGGACCTTGCTCCGTCCTCAATGGGATAACGGTGAGAGCGATGCGCTATTCATCACTGCCAAAGGGCGGCCTTTACATCCGAGAACCGTTCAGCGGCGGCTGGAAAGTCGTGCGATACAGGCCGGCCTTGAACATCATGTGCATCCGCATGCACTCAGGCATTCAGCGGCCACGCATTTACTCGAATCGTCCAAAGACCTGCGCGCGATTCAGGAGTTTTTGGGGCACGCCAGTTTATCGACCACTCAGATTTATACCCATCTCGACTTTCAGCATTTAGCCGAGGTGTATGATTCAGCCCACCCGCGAGCCAAAAAGAAACCATGAACTCAATTGAAGCCATCACCTTTGATCTTGATAACACCCTATGGGAAACCGATGTTTCCATTCTCGGTGCAGAGCGTGTGATGCATGATCACCTCTTGGAAGTAGCGCCTGCAGCTATGATGGCGGACTTCAGCCTTGAGGCCTTTCGGGCCACGCGTGCGACGGTGGTGGCTGAACAGCCCGATATCGCGCATCAGCTCACTGTGGTTCGACGTGAAACCTTAATCCGATGGTTTATCGAACGTGGAGCATCACGCGCCGAAGCGGAGGATTTGGCCGGCGAGGGGTTTCGGGTGTTCTACCATGCTCGCCAACAAGTGGAGCCCTATCCCGGCACTGAGGACGCAATTGCCAAATTGGCCAGCCGGTTCCCTTTAGCCGCCATCACCAATGGCAATGCCGATTTAATGGCCATGCCGCTCGGACGCCATTTTAAATTTTCGCTCCAAGCCGAACATTTTCCAGCTGCAAAACCCGATCCCGCGATGTTTGAAAGCGCATTGGACCGCCTGGGCGTCCCACCGCATGCGTGTCTTCATGTGGGCGATGATCTCGCTCATGATGTGCAAGGCGCGCAGGCGGTCGGCATGAAAGCCGCCTGGGTAAACACTCGAGGCCGCGAGATCGACACAGGCTTCGAACCCGATCTTATTATCCGCCAGGTTGCCGATCTTCTCGATCACCTTTAGGCCACTCGATTGATCGGCGCACCCTCAATAAAGGCTTCTAAATTCGCTTGCATAATATCGACAATCCGCTGGCGCGACTCTCGACTCGCCCACGCAGAATGAGGCGTGATGACCAAGTTGGGGTGCGAACAAGCGAGCAAGGGTGAATCCGGTGCTGGGGGCTCGATGGTCAAAACATCCAGCCCAGCACCGCCCAAATGGCCGGACTCTAAGGCCTCCACCAAAGCGACCTCATCCACTAACCCACCGCGCGCGGTATTGATAAAGAACGAGCCGGGCTTCATCCGCGCAAAGGCGTCCCGGTTCATCATTTTCTGCGTATCGGCATTCAACAGGCCATGCAAACTGACGAAGTCCGATTGCTCCAACAAGGTATTGAAGTCTACCCGTTGCGTTCCGTCCTCATAGCTGACACCGGGCCGTCCCATCACCAACACCCGCATCCCGAAGGCTTCGGCCAAGTGACCCACCTGACGACCCAGTTCACCATAACCGATGAGGCCCAGGGTTCGACCAGAAAGATCCAAAATTGGGTAATCCATCAAACAGAACATTGGACTCTCTGACCAACGACCCTGACGGACATCATCGCGATATCGCTCGACCTGAGTCGCGACCATCAACATCAAAAGCAACGTGTGCTGGCTGACCGATGGCGTGCCATACGCTGCGACGTTACAAACTACTACGCCATGATCCGAAGCTGCGGCTTTATCGACATTATCGGTGCCTGTCGCAGACACTAGAATGAGCTTGAGTGAGGGCGACGCTTCAAAATGGCTCCGCTCAAATTTTACCTTATTGAGGACGACCACATCGAAGCCCTGGATACGCTCGATGACTTGATCTGGCGAGGTTACATCGTGAGTCACAAACTCAGAGGTGACTTGAGCCAGTCGTTCGAAATCCAACTCCTCAGGCTTCATGGATTGATAATCTAGAAATACAGCTCGCATGGGGATTCTCTTTTTTATCGGAGCTCGGAGTGTAAAGAAATCTCAGGCAAAAAAAAGGGCGACCGAAGTCGCCCTATAAACAGTTCCTGGGAGAAGTTAGGAACGCTTAAACTCAGGGTAGGCTTCGATGCCGCAGTCGACAACGTCCAGACCCAAATACTCTTCTTCCTCAGTCACACGAACACCCATGACGACCTTCAAGATGCTCCAGATGATCAATGAGGCGATAAAGGTGAAGCCGAAGATCGCAACGATACCCAGTACCTGACCGCTCAGAGTCGCATCACCGTTCGAGAACAAGACAGCCAACAAGCCCCAAATACCTGCCACACCGTGTACTGAGATGGCACCGACTGGATCGTCGATTTTGATGCGGTCCAAAGCCACGATTGAGAAGACCACAATCACACCACCGATCGCACCGACAATGGTGGCGAATCCGGCACTTGGTGACAGTGGATCTGCGGTGATAGACACCAGACCCGCCAAGGCACCGTTCAAGGCCATAGAAAGATCAGCTTTACCAAACATCAACTTAGCAACGAGCGCGGCTGCGATTGCACCACCTGCGGCTGCCATGTTGGTGTTCAAGAAGATCTGAGCCACCGCGTTTGAGTTTTCAACGTCCGATACCGCTAACTGAGAACCCCCATTAAAGCCGAACCAGCCCAACCACAGGATGAAGGTACCCAATGTAGCCAACGGCATATTTGCACCTGGGATCGCGTTGACTTCTCCGTTAGGGCCATACTTGCCTTTACGAGCACCCAAGACTAGGACGCCAGCCAATGCAGCGGCTGCACCACACATGTGGACGATACCTGAACCCGCGAAGTCGCTGAATCCTGCTTCCGACAAGAAGCCGCCGCCCCAACTCCATGAACCCTGAATTGGGTAGATGAATCCTGTGAAGATCACAGCGAAGGCCAAGAAAGCAAACAGCTTCATCCGCTCAGCCACAGCACCTGAAATAATCGACATACCTGTGGCTACGAACACCACCTGGAAGAAGAAATCAGACCGTGCTGAATAGTAAGGTGCGTCATCGCCACCGGCCAAAACGGCATCGACTGCGTTTTCTTCACCGATTAAGAATCCTAGGTTCGGGATCAATCCGGTCCAAGAATCGTTGATGTACATGAGGTTGTAGCCTACCAACAGGTACATGACACAGGCGATGGCATACAACAGGACGTTTTTTGTCAGAATTTCAGTGGTGTTTTTGGCGCGCACTAAGCCGGCTTCGAGCATGGCGAAACCTGCCGCCATCCACATTACCAGCGCACCGGACAATAGAAAGTAAAAAGTATCGAGGGCGTAGGCCAACTGGGCCAGGTCGCCACTCACGGTCGCTATATCGTTCACAATGACTCTCCTGCGAAGTGTGGTCGTTGATCAGTAGTGTGAGTTACAGCGCGTCGTTGCCGGATTCACCGGTGCGGATGCGGATGGCTTGCTCGAGGTTGACCACAAAAATCTTGCCGTCCCCGATCTTGCCGGTGTTCGCTGCTTTGGAAATCGCTTCGATGACTTGATCGACCTGATCGTCGGTCGTCGCCACTTCGATTTTGACTTTAGGCAGAAAATCCACCACGTATTCCGCACCCCGATACAACTCGGTGTGCCCCTTCTGACGACCGAAGCCTTTCACTTCAGTCACTGTGATGCCCTGCATACCAATGTCTGACAGTGCCTCGCGGACGTCGTCTAACTTAAACGGTTTTACAACCGCCGTTACCAGTTTCATGTATAGCTCCTTACTAACGAGACCCTAACGGGAGGAAAAACCTCTCGAAGGAGTCTTATGCAGATCGCGTGCCAACTAATCACTTCGCAGGAGATTAAGGATTTTTAGTGGGTTTCCCCGGTCTAAAGCACCGTTATTGCGCACGACTTGCACTGTAACGAGTTTCTAGGCACCAGAATAGTGCGGACATCTATCAGTGGATTTTTTTCCAACAAACCGCATGATGTGAGTAAACCAATCCAAGGAGGCTGCCTGTGTTAAACCGCGATGCATTGAATGACATGGCAAATAAAATTGCCGATGCCCTGCCTGAGCCCGCCCGCAAAATGCAGGCGCAGTTCAAAGCGCAGGTGGAAGAAATGATTAGCCAAGGGCTGAAAGATCTCAAAGTGGTCACGCGAGATGACTTCGACCGCCAAGCGGAAAAGCTCTCTAAAGCGGAAGCCAAGCTGGCTGAGCTGGAAGCCCGCCTGAACGCACTCGAACCCGCTAATAAAAAATAAACCTCACACTCAACGACTCGGCAAAATGCTGTATATAATTACAGTATGTTTGCCGAGCTTTGCTGTACATCCAATTTCACCTTTCTCACCGGTGCGTCGCACCCAGACGAGTATGTTTGGCGAGCCCAGTCCTTGGGTTATCGAGGCTTGGGACTCACAGATGAGGCCAGCGTCTCCGGCTCCGTACGCGCTCATGTCGCCGCACAAGCCGCCGGCATTCCCCTGGTGCATGGGGCCTTTTTTCAATTGGAACCTGGCTGGCACCTAAGTCTTCTCGCAACCAACCGTGCCGGCTGGGGAGAACTGTGTCAGCTCATCAGCCTGTCTCGACGCCGCGCTGAAAAGGGGCAATACCAAATCAGTCATCGGGATTTGCTCGGTCAAACCGATCATCTGCTGTGCCTATGGCACCCAGACCCACATGCCGTGCAATGGACTCGGCAAATTGAAGCTCTCCACCATGTATTCAGGGGGCGCTTTTGGATCGCAGCCCATTTACCTGAAGACGGTCACCAGGCGGCTTTAGCGGAACGGATCGATCTCACCGCATTTGAGTGGAACCTACCCGTTGTGGCCACCCAACGTCCGCTGATGCATCAGCGGCAACGGTTGAAGCTGCAACACACACTCACGGCCATTCGGCTCAATCAGTCGTTAGCGGAAACCGCCGACCGCCTAGAGCGCTCCAGTGAACGCACACTATTGTCGATAGAGGCATTAGCCGCCCGCTACCCCGCCCCTTGGCTTCATGAGTCACTCAATATCCTGGATCAGGTAGACTGGTCATTGGATCGGTTGCGCTATGAATACCCCAAAGAGCTGTGCCCTCCTCATTACAACTCGGAACATGCCTTCCTCAAAGACTTGGTGTTCGAAGGGGCAGAAAAACGGTGGCCCGAAGGCGTCCCGGACTCCATCTGGACGCTGATTGACAAAGAACTGTCGCTCATCGAGTCCTTAGAGTACGCCTGCTATTTTTTAACGGTGCATGACATAGTGGCCTATGCCCGTTCGCGGGGTATTTTATGCCAGGGTCGCGGCTCAGCCGCCAATTCGGTCGTTTGCTATTGCCTGTTCATCACTGAGGTGGACCCCAGCCGCGTGTCGGTGCTCTTTGAGCGATTTGTGTCCAAAGAACGAAACGAGCCTCCAGATATCGACGTCGATTTTGAACACAGTCGTCGCAATGAAGTGATCGCATACATCTATCAAAAGTACTCCAAAGAACGCGCCGCTTTGGCGTCTGCCGTCATCACTTATCAAAAACGCTCGGCGATCCGTGATGTAGGCAAGGCCTTGGGTCTGCCGATCGACCTCACCGAAGCCCTGTCCGGCAGTCTCGCGTGGTGGGATAAGAAGGATGCCATGCTGGCGCGTTTTAGCGAACTCGGCATTGACCCCGAAAGCCGCCAAATCCGCTTACTGATCGAGTTGGTCCACTCACTGCTTGGATTCCCAAGACATCTCACGCAGCACGTAGGCGGTTTTGTGATCTCTGAAGGACCGTTGTCAGCCCTTTGCCCTATTGAAAACACCGCCATGGAAACCCGCACCTGTCTGCAGTGGGATAAAGACGACATCGAAGCCTTAGGGCTAATGAAAATCGATGTGCTGGCACTTGGGATGTTAAGCGCGATCCGGCATGCGCTGGCACTGGCGACTGGCTATGCGAGAAGCCATGCCCCCACACAAGGTCCCTATGCTTCGCCACCGCTCCAGATATCCGACATTCCTGCTGAAGACCCCAAGGTTTATGACATGCTGTGCCGAGGCGATGCCATCGGCGTATTCCAAGTCGAGTCGCGCGCTCAATTGGCCATGTTGCCGCGCCTAAAGCCCCGCACCTATTACGATTTGGTGGTGGAAGTCGCGATTGTTCGACCCGGTCCCATTCAGGGGGACATGGTGCATCCTTATCTCCGACGGCGCGATGGACTTGAGCCGCAAGAGTCTCAACCGAAGGCCATCGCAGACGTTTTAGATCGCACACTCGGCGTACCGATCTTCCAGGAACAAGTGATCCAACTGGTCATGGTGGCTGCCGGCTTTTCGGCCGGCCAGGCCGATGCTTTACGTCGTGCGATGGCATCTTGGAAAGGCGGTCAGGGACTGGCGCACTTTCATGATCAAATCGTCAGTGGCATGTGTGCCCGAGGGCATGATCGCGCGTTCGCGGAGCGGTTGTGTCATCAAATTGAAGGGTTCGGAAAATATGGATTTCCAGAATCCCATGCTGCGAGTTTTGCACTGCTTGTCTATATATCCGCCTGGTTGAAATGCCATCTGCCGGCTGCCTTCTATACAGGACTGCTCAATGCACAACCCATGGGCTTTTACACCCCCTCGCAATTACTGGCCGATGCTCAACGGCATGGGATCGAAGTTCGGCCGATCGACGTCAATCACTCCGAGTGGCTGAGCACCCTAGAAGCAAGTGAACAAGGCCCTGCTATTCGGTTAGGTTTTCACCTCATCAAAGGCTTATCACAGCAAACAGCAGATACCATCGTGCAGCATCGAAACGGCCCCTTCACCAGTCTGGAAAACTTCCGTTGGCAAACTGGGCTCAAAACTGGGGAACTCGAGACACTGGCGGGAGCCCATGCCTTTCGGTCGTTCACTGACAATCGATTCGATGGGTTTTGGCAGCTTGGTGACGCCGAGTCACAACTGCCTTTATTCAGACACACCAAAGATTCTGGTGATCACGCACCCAGAGCACCCAAACTGGGAGAAACACTGGTTGCCGACTACCAAACCACCGGACTGTCACTGGAAGCGCATCCGATGCAGTTATTACGGACCAAACCACCCTTCAGAACGTGTCGACGCGCCAACGAACTCATCCGGCTGCCAAGGCATACTGATTTAACAGTATCTGTCGCAGGCTTAGTCGCCACGCGTCAACGACCGGGCTCTGCATCGGGCGTGGTCTTTATTACGCTGGAGGACGAAGACGGCCCAATCAACTGCATCGTCTGGCCCTCACTGGTCAACACCTATCGTCAGGCCATTTTGCAAAGCCGGCTGTTAAAAATTCGGGGAAAAGTCCAGTCCGAACACGGTGTCGTGCATGTGATCGCGGACCATCTAGAGGATCTCAGTGCATGGCTTGGGGCGCTCACCCCAAGCCAGCGGGATTTTCACTGAAGGGTGTCGTTGATCCGTTCGATGGCAGTTTCAGACAAATCACCTATGGCTTGGTCAAACTCCAACTGACGGACTGCATGGGCATGTCGTGCTTTCGCAAAATCACGCTCGGCCGCAATGAGGTCTTTCTCGGCGTTTAATACTTCGACGATGTCCCCCGCACCCACGGCATAGGCCGCTTCGGTAGCCTCGAGCCGACTGGCTGCAGACACAATGGCCAACTGCCGGGCTTCCACCGTTCTTGCACTGGCCTCTAACGCGCGGTGTGCCAAAACGATACCTGACTTTACTGCCCGCTCGGTTGCCAACAAATCAGCCTGAGCCTGCTCAACGCCCGCCATGGCAACGGCCACACCGGCATCCCGGGCTCCATTCGTGAAAAGAGGCGCTGATAAGGTCATAGAGACCACGTTTGACCGCGATGTCCCGTTGGCCGAGGCCGTCGCACTGCCTGAGGTATCTGACATACTAAATTGCGACGACAAGGCTACGCTGGGGGTGGTCTCTGCCCGAGCCTGATCCAAAGACGCATAAGCACTGCCTAACGCTTCTTGTTTTGCGACGACCGAGGGATGTGCTTGCACCCAGGCGTCGATTTCGTTTTGCATCGACCGATGCACAGTGGCTTCAAAGTCTCCGCTTAAATCGGCCAAAGCCATGACCGGCTGATCAATCAATTCCGACAGCGCCGATTGCGCAGTCTCCAAGGCCACCTCGGATGAGATCACCGAGACCTGAGCCAGATCGAGGCGCGCACGCGCCTGATCGACATCGACTCGAGTCCCAATACCGACCGACAACCGCTCCTCAGCCTGTTCTAACTGGCGTTCAAACGCGGTCACTTCAGCTTTGGCGGCCGCCAGGTCCTGCTCGGCGGATAGCACATCAAAGTACGCCTCAGCCACAGACACCAAATGTGTTTGACGATACGCCGCCAAAGTGGCGTCTGCACCGCGGGCACTGGCTCGTTGCGATCTGATTGAGGCATTCAGTTCCCGGTTATACAAAGGCAAACTGAATGTCACTGATAACGTACCGGTTTCACTGGTGTTATCGGTCACCAAATTTTCAGAGGCTTGAGCAGTTGCGCTGGCATCTATACTAAACCCTCGACCGGCTCGTGTTTGATTTTCTCGAGCCGCGGCCGCATCCCGAATCGCCAGTTGCTCGGATAAGGCGGGATCGTTGGCGCGTGCCAACTCATACACATCAGAAAGCGTCAACGGATTCGCAAACGCGACGCTTGAACCGAATAGGCCAATCACGAGAAATGGGAAGCGCATGGGTATTCCTCAGTTAGTGCCGGCGTGCAGGGCCCGGCTGATCTCTTGCACTGCCTTGATCATAGTGGCAGGACGTGACGGATCAACGTGCTGATTAATCCCATGGCCTAAATTAAATACATGACCCGGGTGTGAACCGAAGCTCGTCAATACCCGCTCAACCTCTCGCCGAACCTGCTCATCGTTACCAAACAGCACCGACGGATCGAGATTCCCTTGAAGCGCCACCCGATTTCCGACTCGTTCACGACATTGACCCAAGTCAACCGTCCAATCAAGTCCGAGGGCATCGCACCCTGTATCGGCCATCGCCTCAAGCCACTGGCCACCACCCTTGGTGAACAAAATGACTGGGACCGGACGACCGTCGGCTTCACGGACTAAACCCTGAACGATGGACTCCATATATTTTAAGGAAAACTCACGGTAGGCGGGCTCAGTCAGGACACCACCCCAGGTATCAAAAATTTGAACCGCTTGTGCGCCGGCTGCGATTTGGGCATTGAGGTAATCGGTCACAGCGGCAGCGAGTTTTTCCAACAGGGCATGTAAAGCGCCTGGATCTGAATACATCAGGCCCTTGGCGTAGCGGTATTCTTTGGAGCCTGCCCCTTCGATCATGTAAGTCGCCAAGGTCCATGGGCTGCCTGAGAACCCGATCAGTGGTACCCGGCCATTTAATTCACGACGAATGGTTTTCACTGCATTCATCACATAATCCAAGGCATCGGCCATCGGTGGCACCGGTAACCGATCAATATCGGCGGCTGTACGCACGGGATGCGAAAAGCGGGGGCCTTCTCCAGCTTCGAAGTACAAACCACAACCCATCGCATCGGGGATCGTCAGAATATCTGAGAACAAGATGGCTGCATCCAATGGATACCGCTCAAGCGGCTGGATGGTGACTTCACAGGCCAACTCTGCATTTTTACACAGACTCATGAAGTCCCCTGCCTGAGCACGTGTCGCACGATACTCAGGGAGATATCGACCGGCTTGGCGCATCATCCACACGGGCGTCTGATCCACCGGTTGGCGCATGAGCGCGCGGAGAAAACGGTCGTTCTTTAACTCCGTCATACTTTTTCTAGCGCCTGACTCAGGTCCGCCAAAATATCATCGATGTGCTCAATGCCAACACATAAACGGATCATTTCAGGCTTCACACCAACCTTCGCTTGTTCTTCTTCTGACAACTGGCGGTGGGTCGTCGAGGCCGGATGACAGGCCAAAGACCGGGCATCCCCGATGTTAACCAACCGCTTGAACAAACCCAGCGCGTCATAGAAGCGAACGCCCGCGTCGAAACCGCCACGCACACCGAACGTCAGCAAAGCCGACGCGCGACCACCCAACTGCGTCTTCACCAACTCATGGTGTGGATGCTCAGGCAATCCGGCATAGCTCACCCATTCGATCGCAGGATGTGTCTTTAAAAACTGCGCCACCGCCAAAGTGTTTTCACAATGCCGCTCCATCCGAAGATTCAGGGTCTCAATCCCTTGGAGCAACAGGAATGCGTTCATCGGTGCCAAGGCCGAACCTGTGTTACGCAAGGGCACCGTCCGTGCACGCGCGATAAAGGCGGCCGGACCGAATGCGTCGCTGTAGACCACATCATGATAGGCAGGCTCTGGGGCTGTCATGCCCGGAAACTTATCGGCATGCGCGGCCCAATCGAATTGGCCACCGTCCACGATAATGCCACCGAGCGAATTGCCGTGCCCGCCCATAAACTTTGTCAGCGCGTGCACCACAATGTGTGCACCGAGTGCGATGGGTTTACATAATGCAGGCGTAGCCACTGTGTTATCGACAACCAGTGGCACACCATGGGCCGTTGCCATCTTCGCCATCGCCGCGATGTCCACCACATTACCTGCAGGGTTACCGATGGTTTCACAATAGACTGCACGGGTATTTTCATCGATCAAAGACGCCAGGTCATCGGGATGATCCGTCTCTGCGAACCGCACTTCGATCCCTTGGCTTGGCAACATGTGCGCAAATAGAGTGTAGGTCCCGCCGTACAATTGTGGCGTGGTCACAATGTTGTGTCCTTGGCTGGCTAACGTCTGGATCGCATAGGTGATCGCCGCCATCCCGGATGATACAGCCAAGGCCGCAATGCCCCCTTCAAGCGCCGCAACTCGCTGCTCAAGCACGTCGCAGGTCGGGTTCATGATCCGTGTGTAAATATTGCCGGGGACCTCTAAGTTGAAGAGCGCCGCACCATGTGCCGCGTCATCAAACTCAAACGCGACATTCTGACAAATTGGAGGGACGACCGCTTTGGTCGTGGGATCTGTCGTGTAGCCAGCATGGATGGCTAGGGTTTCATCGCGCATGGTCATACTCCTAAGTAATCCAAAATGGCGTCGGCTGCCCCGCGACCTTCTGCAATGGCCGTCACAACCAGATCTGAGCCGCGAACCATGTCCCCGCCGGCGAACACCTTCGGGTTTGAGGTCTGATAAGGCAGTGCCTGCTCTTCAGGCGCCACCACCAATCCGCCCTCGTTGGTCTCGATCGACAGATCAGTGAACCAGTCCGCTGGGCTTGGGCGGAAACCAAAGGCGATCAAGACGCAGTCCGCTGGGACCACTTCTTCAGAGCCTGGTACCACCTCGGGTGAACGGCGACCGTTGGCGTCGGGTTCACCCAACTGAGTGGTCACAAACTTCACGCCTGTGACACCGGTTGCATCCCCGATCACTTCAACCGGCTGACGGTTGAACAAGAACGTCACGCCCTCTTCGCGGGCATTGGCCACTTCTTTACGCGAACCCGGCATGTTGGCTTCGTCTCGGCGATAGACGCAGGTGACCGACTTAGCACCCTGACGGATGGATGTCCGGTTGCAGTCCATGGCCGTATCGCCACCGCCGAGCACGATCACGCGCTTACCCTTCATGTTGATGAATTCAGAGGGGTCCTTTTCAAAACCTAGGCACCGATTGACATTAGAGATCAAAAACGGGAGTGCTTTAAAGACGCCTGGGAGATTCTCACCGGGGAACCCACCGGCCATACTGGTATAGGTTCCCATACCCAAGAACACCGCATCGAAAGACTCCATGAGCTCGCCCACACTGATGTCTTTGCCGACTTCAGTATTCAAACGGAACTCAACACCCATGCCTTCAAAAATCTCACGACGGCGGGTCATCACGGTTTTTTCCAGTTTGAACTCGGGGATCCCGAACGTCAGAAGGCCACCAATCTCTGGATGCCGATCAAACACCACGGGCTTCACACCACCGCGCGCCAAGATATCCGCACAAGCCAAACCAGCCGGTCCGGGCCCGATAATGGCCACTCGCTTATCGGTCCACACCACCGACGACATGTCAGGTCGCCAGCCCAAGGCGAACGCCGTATCTGTGATGTATTTTTCAACTGAACCGATCGTGACCGCGCCGAACCCGTCGTTGAGGGTACACGCGCCTTCACACAAACGATCTTGCGGACACACACGACCACAGACTTCGGGCAATGAGTTGGTCTTATGACACAACTCGACCGCAGCCATAATATTGCCCTGACTGATCAGTTCGAGCCAATTTGGGATGTGGTTATGAACCGGGCACTTCCACGAACAATACGGATTACCACAACTCAGGCACCGATGCGCCTGCCCTGAGGCCTGCTCCGGTTTAAACCCTTCGTAAATTTCGACAAAGGCCTCTTTTCGAGTTTCTAAGGGGCGTTTTTCAGGGTCTGTCCGACCCACATCCACGAATTGAAACGAGTTATTCAATCGATTTGCCATTTTCGCCTCCGTTATTGTGCGTCAGCACGTGAGCTGGCCAACAAATCCCCTAAGCTCGCAGCCTTGGGCTTCACCAACCAGAACCGACCCACAAAGGTCTCGTAATCATCGAGAATGGCTTGACCCCAGGCACTGCCTGTCGCCGCCACATATTCCACCAAATGACCGCGCAAATGCGCTCTATATTGCTCCATGTGCTCTGTGCTTATGCGGGCAATTTCCACCAACTCGTGGTTATACCGATCCACAAATGCACG
>CAJXXD010000002.1 GCA_913062835.1 uncultured Gammaproteobacteria bacterium | reverse complement strand
CTTGAGGCCATTCAAGACCGGGGGGAGCTCAAAGTCCTAGTGCCCAATGCGCCGGAAACCTTCCATTCAGCCACCGTCGACTTCCGGGAATTTGATCGATCCTTGGCCACAGCCTTTGCCAATCACTTGGGACTTGCCGTTCGCTTTGTTGAAGAAACACCGGGTCCACCGATGCTGGATGCATTAAAACGGGGCCAAGCCGACATGGCGGTCGGCACACCACTCGCGGTCGATGCCCCGGTTACCCTGTCCGATCGCATCCTGGACTATCAGGTTCAGGTAATCCGTCATCGCGATGCACCCTCTTTGGAATCGGATGCCGATCTCGCCGTGCAATTGGTCGTGGCCGCCGACTCACTGGAATCACAAGCCCTCGAAGCGCTGTCTAAAACCAACCCTCAGTTACAATGGGTTGAGACACGCGAGTTGAGCCGAGAAGACATCCTATCGGCCATGTCGGATCGAGTGATTGAGTACACCCTCATTTTGGGTCCTGATTTCTCCCGTGTTCGGGCCTTATTTCCCGAGCTCACCGTGGATCAAACACTTGGCGAACGTCTCGACGTAGCCTGGGCGTTTCCCGAATCAGTGGATAAACGCTTAGTGAACCGCGCCAATGCGTTCATTCAAAACAATTCAGAGACGGTCGATGCGCTGATTGAAGCCCATATCGACCATCCGCCTGCCCGCATCGCTGACGTCACGACCTTTACGCGTCAACTGGATGAACGACTGCCGGCACTGGAAACCCTTTTCAAAGAGGCCGCCCTACTGACTGGATGGGATTGGCGACTGCTGGTAGCCGTGGCGTACCAAGAGTCTCACTTAAACCCCAGAGCCCGCTCTCCGACAGGGGTTCGAGGCATCATGATGCTGACACTGGATACCATGCGGGAACTCGGCTATGAGTCTCGCCTGGATCCCAAACAGAGTATTGAAGGCGGCGCTCGCTATTTGGAGCAGCTGCGAACGCGTCTGCCGGAGCGAATCAGCGAACCGGATCGGACTTGGTTTACCTTGGCCGCTTATAACATGGGGTTAGGTCACCTCGAAGATGCGCGGGTTCTGACAGCACGCCAAGGAGGCAATCCAGATCGATGGGAAGATGTGGAAGCCCGGCTTCCGTTATTACAACGACCTGAATTCTATGGTCAGCTGAAATTCGGCTTTGGTCGTGGCGAGCAGGCTCGGACCTATGTCTCAAATATTCAGCAGTACTACCAGTTCCTGCTTTGGCGTTCTGAACTCGGCACACTACCCTCGGCGAGACTGGAAGAACCCTTGGAGTAAAGCGGCAGCCGCCTCAGCTAATAACCCAGACTCCACAATCAGTCGGTGGTTGTAAAAGCTGGCTTCATGGAGAGCAAGTTGCGATCCAACAACCCCTGCCCTCGGCTCGGATGTGGCAAATACCAGCCTCTCAATTCGCGCATGCACCAAGGCACCGAAGCATTGAGTACAAGGCTCTAAGGTGACATACAAGGTCGCGCCGGGCAGACGATAATTCTGTTCATTGAGGGCGGCCGCCCGAATAGCCGCTATCTCCGCATGATGCGTGGGATCCTGCGCAGAGATCACCGCGTTACGCCCTTCACCCAGCCATTGATCCCCTCTGACCACCACTGCACCCACAGGCACCTCACCCTGAGCGGCCGCGTCCTCGGCTAGCTCAAGTGCACGCGCCATCCAATGGCGATCGGCGTCGGACCATTCGCGAACATTTTCGGCAGCTTTTTGTGGCATCGACCTTCCTCTCAGGTCCCAGCTAAAAATCGTTGAGTTTTCAACAAGCCGGGGTTAGGTTCACGCAATAAGAAAGGAATATTAGACCATGTCGAAGATCTATCCATCCATTGATGCTGACGGACTTCTGGAGTATTCGGTGGTATTCACCGACCGTTCGCTCAACCATATGTCACCCAAGTTTCAGGCGGTGATGCGCGAGCTGCATGCCGGTATGACGCGGGTTTATGGCGCGAGCTCGTGTGTCATTGTCCCCGGCGGCGGGACCTTCGCCATGGAATCCGTGGCTCGGCAATTCACTCGAGAACATCGTGTTCTAGTAGTTCGAAATGGATGGTTCAGTTATCGATGGAGCCAGATTTTTGAAACCGGGGTGTCACCCACCGCCCTCGAAATTGCACAAGCGATCCCGGACACGCCACATGCAGACCAACAATTCAGTCCCGTCGATTGCGCGTCTGTGTGTGAACGGATTCGCGCACTCAAGCCCGAAGTTGTGGTTGCACCCCAAGTGGAGACCTCTGCAGGGCTGTTGTTGCCTGATGATTACTTAAAAACAGTGGCCGACTGCGCACACGAGGTCGGTGCGGTGATGGTACTCGACTGCGTGGCCGCCGGGACGCTCTGGGTCGACATGACTGCGATTGGCATCGATGTACTGATCACAGCACCTCAAAAAGGCTGGTCGTCTACACCGTGCGCCGGCTTAGTGATGCTCAGTGATCGCGGTCTCGAAAGGCTGCAGGCAACCCAGTCGGACAGTTTTGCGCTCGATTTGAAAAAGTGGCACAGCATTATGGGCGCGTATCTAAATGGTGGGCATGCCTATCACGCCACGCTGCCAACCGATGGCCTCGCGCAACTGTTGGATACCTATCATGAGATGGCCCGGGTGGGGTTCGATGAACTCAAGCACCGTCAGATTCGGATGGGTCAGGCTGCGCGTGAGCTACTCGAAAATCATGGATTTAAAAGCCTTGCGGCGGCACCCTACCAAGCGTCGACCGTGGTGGTCTCACATACCGATCGTGACGACATTCAGTCGGGTGCAGCCTTTCGTGATGTGGGATTGCAAGTCGCTGCAGGGGTGCCGCTCGCGTGTGGTGAATCTGAGCATTTTAAGACGTTCCGAATCGGCCTCTTTGGCTTAGATAAGTTGATGCACGAAGCCCGCACACTGGATTTGCTTCAAGACGCTCTAGATCGACTCGCCTAGCCGAGTCAGTGGCCGTGACTTTGGCTGTAGATATTGACCAAGGCGACGCCAGCTACGATGAATCCTAAACCCAGTACGGCAGGCCACTCTAACAACTGCTTGTAGACGAACGCACTGAACAGTGCGATCAGCATCACCCCAATACCGCTCCAAATTGCATAGACAATGGCAATTGGGATGTCTCGGACGGCAAAGGTCAGACAATAAAACGCTGTGAGGTAACACACAGCCAATCCGAGCGTGGGCCACAGTCGCGTGAAATTCTGCGTCACTGGCAGCAATAGCGTCCCACACACTTCAAATAAAATAGCAACGACAAGAAAGTAATAACTGACTGACACAGTGTCTCCCAACTGACCGCTACGCGGTGCGCTTGCGGCGAATAGTCAACAAACCTGAGCCAACAATCAAGGCCGACCCGACCAGCATCGGGATGGATAACGTCTCATCAAAAAAGACGACCGCCAGAACCAATGCAAAGACCAATCGCGAATATCTAAAAGGCGCCACCACGGCCACATCGCCGCCGCGTGTGGCCAAGACCACGGACCAGTAAGCACCAGCGCCGGCCACACTCGACAACCCCCAAAGCGCCCAATGATGGGACTCTAGGGCGACAAACTTACCGAACAAGGGCACTGTGACCAAACCCGCCAACCAGAGCGCAAAAAATGCCCAAAAGGAGACCGTCAGCGGCGCAACCGACACTGACAACCACCGGGTGACCAAGTCGCGCGTTGCTAAGAACACCACGCCTAAAACAGCCCATAAGGTAGCCGGTGCAAATCCATCAGTCCCTGGCTGAATCACCAAAACCACACCCAAAAAACCCAGCCCAATGATCATCCATTGACGGAGCGAAACCGCTTGCTTCAGAAACAGTGAACCGCCCAAGGCAACGGCCACTGGCGTCGCCTGCAAAATGGCCGAGGAGGCAGACAAGGAGGCGTACACAATGGCACACACAAATAAGATGGCTGATGCCAGCTCGCAGGCTGTTCTGATCACAAACCAAGGCTTTAGAACGACCGGTTGGAATGGATTGTGACGGAGCGCTACGGATAGTAGAGAAAAGACTGTCAGCCCACCGGCTCCGATCATCATGAGCACTTGAGAGATCGGCATGTCCAAGGACAATTGTTTAATCACCGCATCCTCAATGGCGAATCCTGCCATCGCTAGGATCATAAAGACGATGCATCGGGTATTTTCGGACCAGGTCAGATGCCCCATGCGTTAAAACCAACGCACCATGCCGATCACACCGGCTGTGGCATAAAAAAACTGCAAAAACAGAATGCCTCTGTGCTTACCGCGCCAGGCCCAGATCCCGATGGCGATAGAAGATGTTAGGAGCAATGCAAAGCCTAAAAACTCAAGGCCGATATTGGCAGCCACTGACAACGAATAAATAATCGCAGTCACCACACCGATCCACTCTAATGCCGGTTGCAGCCGATCTGTTTTGCCACTTTCCACAGTCATAGTCGTGATAATCCTTGGTAACACGCACTCAATCGCTGAAGTTCAGCATCCAACCCATAGGGGGGCCGGATGATGAAGAGGCCAGAACCTATCATCCCATGTCCGTCCTTGGCAGGTGGAAATTGGACTTGATGACTGATGCCGTCCCTGATGTGCCGCTGCAAATCCCGAACCAAGGACCGTTCTGCTCCACTTTTCAAGACCGGATACCACACCATCACAACACCCACGTTCCACTTTGTGGCCAGCTGCTTTACTGACCGCACTGTCCTCGCATAGTCTTCGGCCACCTCGTAACTCGGGTCGAGTAATGCAAGACCTCGCCGAGGCGTCGGTGGACACAATCGATTGAGAAGCTGATATCCGTCCTCTTGATACACCCGCGCTCGTGGGCTCAAGTGCTTTCCTAAACGGTCGAATTCCCCTGGATGCAGCTCGCCCAAATGCATCGAATCCGAATCCCTAAGAAGCTCCGAAGCAATGAATGGCGATCCAGGATACGCACTCTCGCCATGGCGTAATCGAATCCCCGCCAAGACTCTTCGATACGGATGCGTCACGGGAAACCAATCAAGTACCGCCTGGCGGGCAATACCCTGCTCAGCCTCACCGGTCTTGGTCGCATCGCTCGACTGCAGATCATAGAGACCGCGCCCGCTATGACTTTCAAGATAGGTCACAGGCTTATCTTTTTGGGTCAAATAGCTGAGGATCGATGACAAGACCGCATGCTTATGCACATCAGCAAGATTACCCGCGTGATAACTGTGCTGATAAGACAACATAAGCGACGCTCAAACCGGCTGGAAAAGAATACTAGAGACCATGCCACGGCCAACCGGCGCGCGCGTCATTCCCACTCGATTGTGGCCGGCGGCTTAGAGCTCACATCGTATACGACTCGGCTGACGTCCTCGATTTCATTGATGATTCGACTCGAGACTCGCTCAATAAACTCGTAAGGCAGATGCGCCCACCGCGCCGTCATAAAATCAATCGTCTCAACCGCTCGGAGTGCAATCACAGATGCATATCGTCTCTGATCACCCACAACCCCGACCGATTTTACGGGCAGGAACACAGCAAAGGCTTGAGAAACTTTATCGTAGAGATCAGCGGCCCGGAGCTCTTCGATAAAAATATGATCCGCTCGGCGTAAGACATCAGCCGCCGTCTGGCTGACTTCACCCAGAATTCGCACACCCAGACCCGGACCCGGGAACGGATGTCGGTAGACCATGGAAGGCGGCAAGCCCAGGGTGACACCTAAAATTCGCACTTCGTCTTTAAACAATTCGCGAAGAGGTTCAACTAAGGACATTCTCATGTCCTCGGGCAAGCCACCAACATTGTGGTGACTCTTGATCACATGGGCCTTGCCAGATGCGGCTCCAGCTGATTCGATCACATCGGGATAAATCGTCCCCTGTGCCAAGAAGTCGACGCCTGTTAGCTTTGAAGCTTCTTCCTCGAATACCTCGATAAACGTACGCCCGATGATCTTTCGTTTCTCTTCGGGATCAGCCACGCCCTTTAGCGCATCCAAAAACCGCGCCTCTGCGTTGGCTCGAATCACGCGCACACCGAGATTCTCGGCGAAGGTTTCCATGACTTGGGCCCCTTCGTTAAGTCGCAGCAATCCGTTGTCAACAAAGACGCACACCAACTGATCGCCAATGGCTTTATGCAACAAAGCAGCCACCACAGACGAATCAACGCCACCCGACAACCCCAGCAAGACCTGACCATTGCCAACCTGAGCTCGGACGGATGCGATGGCATCATCAATGATGTTTTCAGGCGTCCAACTGCGTCCACATCCACAAATCTGATGGGCAAACTTCGCGAGCATCTCCGAACCACCCTCTGAATGGGTGACCTCGGGGTGAAACTGCAGGCCGTAGATGTGCCGAGTGAGATCGGCCATGGCTGCGATGGGTGCATGAGCGCTTGATCCGATGACAGCAAAACCTGGCGGCAACACAGTGACTCGGTCGCCATGACTCATCCAGACCGACAGTCGACCTGTGTCGGATAATCCAGAGAATAAGTCGCTCTGACCTTCTAGGGTCAGATCCGCGTGTCCAAACTCTCGTAAGTCACTCGGCTCAACCTTACCGCCCAGCTCTTGGGCCAACGCTTGCATGCCATAACAAATGCCCAAGATGGGCACATTTAACTGATATACCTCAGATGGAATTTTCCAACCGGTCTCTACGGTAGTCGATTCCGGTCCTCCGGATAGGATGACGCCTTTCGGTGCAAACTCAGTGATCCGTTGAGGATCCACATCACAGGGTAAAATCTCAGAGTACACGCCGTGTTCACGAACACGGCGGGCAATTAACTGGGTGTACTGTGATCCGAAATCTAGGATCAGCAGGCGATCAGCATGGATGTCCATCTTATTTCACTCGGTAGTTTGGTGCTTCTTTGGTGATGGACACATCGTGGACGTGCGACTCCTTCACACCTGCCCCTGAAATTTTCACAAAACTTGGCTTTGAACGCATCTCTTCGATGGTGGCACACCCGGTATACCCCATGGCGGCACGGAGTCCGCCCATCATTTGATGTACGATACCTGCCAGCGGGCCTTTACAAGGCACCCGTCCCTCAACCCCTTCAGGAACCAATTTTTCAGCACCGGCACTGGCATCCTGGAAATAACGATCTGAGGACCCTTCTCTCTGCGCCATAGCGCCAAGAGATCCCATTCCCCGATATGACTTATACGCACGGCCCTGATACAGCTCGACTTCACCAGGCGCTTCATCAGTACCGGCAAGCAATGAGCCCACCATCACGGTCGATGCACCGGCTGCAATGGCCTTTGCGATGTCGCCGGAGTAACGAATGCCCCCATCCGCAACCACCGGTACGCCCGACCCCATCAGGGAAGAAGCCACGTTTGCAATCGCTGAGACCTGGGGAACACCCACACCGGCCACGATGCGCGTGGTACAAATCGATCCAGGCCCGATACCGACCTTCACCGCATCGGCACCCGCTTCCACCAAGGCCTTGGCCGCTTCACCGGTCGCGATGTTGCCGCCAATAACCTCGACCTGTGGGAAATTCTGCTTAATCCAGGCCACCCGGTTTAGCACCCCTTGAGAGTGACCATGGGCCGTATCCACCACCAAGATGTCCACTCCCGCCTTCACAAGCGCTTCAACCCGCTCTTCCCCCTCGTCACCGGTACCCACGGCAGCGGCTGCCAACAGGCGTTTCGCGGCGTCTTTGGCAGCATTGGGGTGACTTTCTGCCTTCATGATGTCCTTAACGGTCACCAAGCCTTTGAGGCGAAAATCGCCATCGACCACCAACACTTTCTCGATGCGGTGTGTGTGGAGCTTGGACTGAATCTCCTGATGCGGAGCACCCTCTAAAACCGTCACCAAACGCTCTTTCGGGGTCATCACATCGCGCACGAGCGTGTCCAAATCAGGGACAAACCGGATATCGCGCCCGGTTACAATCCCCACCAAATTGTCCCCCTCAACCACAGGAACGCCACTGATGTTGTGCTTCCGGGTGATCACCAATAGATCTCGTACGGTAATATTGGGTGAGCAGGTGACTGGGTCTTGAATGATTCCGGTCTCGAATTTTTTAACCCGACGAACTTCTTCTGCCTGTTGCTCAATGGTCATATTCTTGTGCAAGATGCCGAGGCCCCCTTCTTGCGCCATCGCAATCGCTAGGCCTGACTCAGTCACCGTATCCATCGCCGCTGCCAAAAGAGGCATGTTAAGCTCGATGTTACGGGTGATGCGGGTGGTCAAGCTGACGTTGGCTGGGATCACATTGGAATAGCCAGGAACCAGCAGGACATCGTCAAAAGTCAGGGCGTCTTCGGCAATCCGGATCATGAATCGTTCCTTGAGGGCGGCGGGTAATCGCATAGTTTACGGAGTAATGGGGTGTCGGAACAAGGTCCAATCCAACAACAATCGCTGACCGTTTCGGGGTTAGCCTCCCTATTGACCCACGCTCTGCAAGATGCCTTTCCGACGACCGTCTGGTTGGATGCTGAATTGAGTAATTTCAAAGCCTATCCCTCCGGTCATTGGTACTTTTCCCTGACCGACGGCCAAGCGGCATTAAGCGCAGTCATGTTCAAAGGGGCCAACCGACTGGTGCGCTTGGTTGCCCGCGATGGGCTTCAAGTCCGGGTGGAATGCGAAGTCAACTTCTACCCACCGAATGGACGCTTACAACTGATCGTACGAAAAATGGTCGAAGCGGGGCTTGGCGACCAAAAAGCTAAACTCGATGCACTCAGGGCCAAGCTGATTGCCGAAGGCCTCACCGACCCCTCCCGCAAGAAACCACTGCCACGCATGCCCTCTTGTATTGGACTCATCACGTCGGTCAAAGGGGCCGTGATCAACGACATGTTGACCGTGCTGGCCAGACGCTGGCCCATTGCATCGATCCGGGTGTACTCGGCCGCCGTTCAAGGTGAATCGGCCCCCAGCGAGCTTCGCCAGGCACTGCAAACCGCGATCGATGAGTGTACTTGTGATGTCCTAATCATTGGGCGTGGAGGCGGCAGTGCGGACGACTTCAGTGCATTCAATGACGAAGCTTTGGTGCGTGCGGTCAGCGCTTGCCCGATTCCGATTGTCTCAGCCGTGGGTCATGAAACCGATACAGGCCTCACTGACTTAGTTGCCGATGTTCGGGCCGCAACTCCGTCACAGGCCGCCGAACTGGTCTCTCCCGATGCCTCCGATCTGATACACCGAACCGATGGACTTTTAAAACGTCTCGCCTCTCGCACCGAAACACAGATCGCTCTTGCACAACAACGTGTGGATTTGATCAGTCAACGGTTGTCTCAGCGAACTGAGCAGCGAAGCATCGCGCTCCGGGATCAGGTCAACAAGCTGGCCCATCGACTGATCGCGCCCACCGAATACATCGCCAGCAAGCGGGCCGATGTAACCCAATGGCAACAACGACTGACGGCACGGATCGAACAACAGCACAGCAGCTACCAGGCCAAACTTGGCAAGCTATCAGGCCAGTTGGATGTCTTGAGTCCGTTGGCCACGCTTTCTCGGGGCTATGGAATTCTGCTAAAGCCCTCGCGAAACACCGATCGCACCATCGGATCGGTGACCGATGTTCAGCCCGGCGAGGCAATCGAAATTCGTGTAAAGGACGGGCGAATCGATGCGGCCGTCACCGCAACCGAGGGAGACGGCACATGATAAGAGCACTGATGTTCAGTCTGATCGGGCTGACAGGCACTGCGCTCGCTTGGGATGAGGCACGCGTTCCCGGTGGATTGGCACTGATTCCGGTCCCTGAAAACAGCCGCCCAATGTTTATGGATCGGCCAGTTTTAACACTTAAACAGGACCAGACCACAGTCGCCGTGGTGGGGCTGGCTCTATCGTTGAAGCCCGGTGAGCATCGTCTCCAAGTCGACAATGAAGTCATTCCTTTCACGGTGACTGGCAAGCGGTATCTCGAACAGCGGATCTATTTAGACAACCCGCGACAGGTCAATCCCAACTCATTAGATCTTGAGCGGATCCGCGGAGAAGCCTCTCGACAACATGACGCCCTTAGCGAATTTCAAGGGTCGCTCGATAGACTGCAATTTATCCTGCCGGTCAACGGGCCGATTTCGAGTCCTTTCGGCAAACGACGGTTTTTCAACGATCAACCCAGACGTCCTCATTCCGGAACCGACATTGCCGCACCCATTGGCACACCGATCCTCGCATCGGCATCAGGCTCTGTGATCTTGGTCGGCGATTTTTTCTTCAACGGACGGCTGGTTGTGATCGATCACGGCGAGGGCGTTAAAACCATGTATAACCACATGGATGCCATTGATGTGGTGGAAGGACAAGTCATACAGCAAGGTGAACCCATTGGCACGGTAGGCGCCACCGGTCGAGTCACAGGGCCTCACCTGCATTTTGGGGTTATCTTGAATGGCGCGTCCATCGACCCGTCGCTTGTGGTACCCGAAATTCGGGACCTGCCAGGCAATTAGGCCATCAAGCGGAACAACATGAATAAGTGACAGCCGGCCACGACATAGGCCAAACGAGGTCTCATTTCAAAATACCAGGCCGGAATCGGTAGCTCGGCCAGAATGGGGCGATCGGCAAACCATTGTGCGATGAATGCACCGCCTAAGATGGCCAAGGTCAAATGCAACGGCAGAGTCAACAAACACACCCATCCGACCAATACAGGCACCACTGAAATCAGAATACGAGCCGACTGCCGTGTGCCCACGATCAAGGCCAATCCCCAGTGAATACCGCCCATAAACGACAAAATTGCGAGCGAATAGAGAACAAACGCTTGCAACCCAAGGCTCGCCAATTCATCCGACAAGAGCGCTGCAATGGCACCGCCCACAAACGGCAATAATCCCAAATACCCAAGCCGGGTGCCCATGGTTTCAAGTCGTTTCTGTTCGGTCTGATCAGCCATCAAAGTTCCAGTTGCAATTGCGATGAAGTCGTCTTTTTACCATAGCGGGGCCGTTTTTGTCTGAGTTGACTGCCGTGGGTCGTTAAAACACGCATAGCCTCTGGCTTGAGATCACGCTCCGCCATCCACGCTTTAAGTCGTGCGCGTGCTTCGCGCGCCAGTTGAACCGGATCACCCACCGGCTCTGGATAATGCACGCCCACTTCACACCCCAACGCGCGCTGTTTTGATTTGGGCAGTTTCCAAGGTTGGTGAATCCAAGGTGCTGGGACCGCCTCTAATTCTGGCAACCAACGCCGGATAAACTGGCCATCGGGGTCCTGGTCTTCAGACTGCTTGATTGGGTTATAAATCCGGTTGGCATTAATGCCCGTAACACCGGCTTGCATCTGCATTTGCGAGAAATGGATGCCCGCCTCAAAGTCCGTAAACCAACGCGCGAAGATCGGTGCGGTATCCACCCAATCGAGCCATAGGTGATAACTGGCAATGGCAACCAACATCGCACGCATACGGAAATTTAGCCAACCGGTCTGAGCCAGCGAGCGTAAACACGCATCGACAAAGGGCCATCCGGTTTGCCCCAAAGTCAGTCGCTCCAGACGCCCTGCACGATCGGGTGTTTTGTCACGCAACCCGATAAAACCCCGATGCACAGGCTCCCACTCCAATCGCGGCTCGGATTCCAGTTTTTGCATAAAGTGACAGTGCCAGTGGAGGCGCGATCCGAAGGATTTCAGACTGGCGGCAAATCGTGCATCCGTCGGCTGTGCTTTGTATGAGATCCGCGCTGACTCGCTGGCCTGCCAAGCATTTCGGAGACTGACGGAACCCACCGAGAAATGGGCTGACAATCGAGAGCACACCTGCTCCGCAGTCAGCGGTGATGACATGCCGCCTCGGTAGCTCCGGCCCCGCTCGGTCAGGAAGCTGTCTAATAACTTCATTCCTTCCTCGAGCCCGCCTGGCTGCACCCTGGTTGAGGGCTCAGGGGCCACCGGCGATGTCTCCAGACAACGGATCGCCGGCGTATCAGGTAGACCGACACCGATCACGCGCTCTGGCGCATCGATACAAGGCTCATCCATCAGAGCCTGCCATTGGGTCGCCCACTTCCGGCGCCCAGCAAGACCACGGACTACGCCATGCTGACGGCATTCTTGCCAGTGCACACCGTGGCTTTGACACCAATCTTTGACCAAACGATCTCGCTGAAATGTCCAGTCAGGACCTGTTTCTTGGTGCGACCAGATCTGTGAGAAGTCAAAGCGACTGTGTAACTGATTCAAGACCTGATCGATCGGACCTTGCGCGATCCAGAGAGGCTGCCCTAACCGAGTCAACGCGTGATCTAGCGCCAGCAGACTGTCCTTTAAAAACTGCCATTGGCGACCTGAAGCGTAGGGCTGTTGCCAGTAATCGGGCTCGATCACATACAAAGGCAAAATGGGGCCGTTTTCCACAGCGCGGCGAAGTGGTGCGTGATCAAAGACACGAAGGTCTCGCTTAAACCAAACCACCACCGGCCGAGTCACGACAACCATCTCCTGCGATAAACGCCCTCCGGATCATACCGATCGGCTTGCGCTTCCAGATTAAATACACGCCCTCCCCTGGGATCGGCGCCGACCCCGGCGATGTAAGCCCAATTACCCCAATTACTGGCCACATCATGATCCACCAAGGCGCTCTCAAACCAGGCCGCACCCAAGCGCCAATCCAGTCCAGATTCATAGATGGCATGACTGGCCACCAACTGGCGCGCTCGATTACAAATCCAACCCGTCGCCTTCAGTTCACGCATCGACGCATCCACGATATCCGAACCAGTGAGGCCATCTCTCCATTGCACAAATCGGTCTCGATTGAAGTCACCGGGGACCTCTCGTCCTTCGGGACCTTGTTTCCGAAACAAGGTCCAATCGGTGGCGCGCGCATACCAGCGAAAATACTCACGCCACAACAGCTCAAAGCGGAGCCAGTAGGTCGATTCGTTTGCACCGACTCGCGCTTCATAGGCCAGAATGTCAGCCCACACCTCGCGCACCGATAAACAACCGTGAGCGAGCCAGGGTGACAGGCTGCTCCACACATGCTCACCCATGAAAGCATTTCGGGTTGCCTTGTAGGTCGACAACGCACCGGATGCCAAATAATTTGACCAATGGGACAGCCCTGCTCGCCGCCCGCCCGCAAACCTTGAATCAGACGCCATCGTCAATGAGGCCACTGCTTCATCCCACTCGACAGGCCTTGGCCAGAGCGGCTCTGACGTACTCAAGAAAGTAGGCACAGGTCGTGGCGCGTTCGGCCGAATTGCAGGGGCTTTTTCGACCGCCTTCCGAAACCGCGTGAAACTCTCAGGCAGCGCATCCAACTCAAACGGCATTTGCGCCATTCGAAACAAATCATCGGTTTCCAACGCTCGGACGGCATAGCCCTCAGAGACCAGTTGCGCATTCTCAATTCGCTCTTCGGTCGCCAGAGGCAAGTCTGTGACCACACCCACCACATGGAAACCCTGAGCTATCTCGTCCAAAGCCCGATCGGGCGAGGCACTCGATATCCAAAGAGGGCTGCCAAACTCAGATAGCTGGACTTCCAAATCCAATAGAGATTCGACTCGAAACTGAGTCCAGTGCGACCCAACTCTCGGCAGTCCAAACTGCTGATCCAGCCACCGCCTCGGCTCAAGGCACGCCAGTGGGATAACAGAGGCGCCCGCTGTCTGGGCCCAAGACACCGCCGTCTCCAAGGCCGGATTATCCGCCAGGCGAATTGTGTCCCGCACCAACCAAATGACTGCCTTAGGCTTCACCATGCCCTCCTCGTCGGCAGCGCTCAGAGCAATACACCACTTGATCCCAATCACGCGCCCATTTCTTCCGCCACACAAACGGCCGCTGACAGACCACACAGAGCTTGCTCGGCAAATCGGCCTTCTTTACGACCCGTCCTTTGTCGTTTTTCACAACAAGACCTCCTGCGCTGTCGGCAGGCGATCCGATCCCGTTTCACGAAGGCGCCGCCGAAATGTGTGTGCCTGCGCCTGAATGGCCTCTGTTTTTGCATCATCCATACGATCGATATTTCGCAAAACCATGGCCATTCGAGGGTTCTTTTGGAAACTGTCACGATGGGTCAGAAGAAAATCCCAATAAAGCGCATTTAAAGGACAGGCGTCGTCCCCGAGCGTGTCCTTCACTTGATACCGACAGCCCTTGCAGTAATCGCTCATACGATCAATATATTTGCCGCTTGCGCAATACGGCTTCGACCCCATCAGTCCGCCGTCCGCGAAAAGCGCCATACCCAGCGTATTTGGCAATTCCACCCATTCAAACGCATCCGCATACACACTCAAATACCAATCGGTCACTTCATCGACTGACGCACCGAGAAGCAAAGCAAAATTCCCAGTCACCATAAGCCGCTGGATATGATGCGCGTAGGCGTGTTCGCGCGTGTTTCGGATGGCTTCTTTGAGGCATCGCATATCCGTGAGCGATTCATCCCAGAAAAAACCTGGCAGGGGCTCTGTCGCCCCGAGGGCATTGCGTGTTTTGTATTCCGGCATGTACGCCCAATACAAACCCCGCACATACTCACGCCATCCCAGAATTTGCCGAATAAAACCTTCCACGGCATTGAGCGGCGCACGACCGGCTAGATATTCCGCTTCGGCTCTTCGACAGACCTCCAAAGGATCCAAAAAGCCGATGTTTAAAGCGGTCGAAATCAAACTATGAAACAGGGTGTCATTGCCTGCGACCAATGCGTCTTGATAATCCCCGAAAAAAGGCAAGCGCTCGCTAAGAAAGTGATTCAAAACGGATTCAGCTTGCGCCTGAGTCACGGGCCAGAAGAACTGATCGAGCGTGCCGAAGTGGTCGGCAAATCGTGTTTCGACCAAGGCAAACACGTCCCTTGTGACGGCGTCGGGTGGATGCGTCCTCGGAGCCGGTGTAACACCGCCTGGAAAGGATTTCCGGTTATCGGCATCAAAATTCCACTGACCGCCCATGGGCTGGTCATCCGCCATCAAGATGCCGGTCTTTCTGCGCATCACACGATAAAAATGCTCCATCCGAGGCTGTTTGCGGCCCTTCAGAAAGGCCGCGAATTCCTCAGCAGTCGCAATAAACCGGGTGTCGGGCAGCAAAGTCAATGGCACTTCAAACGACTGACTCAGGTGTTGAAGTTGATCCAACAACCGCCATTCACCCGGCTCTGTGATCACCCATTCGGAAAACCCGTACTGGTTCTGATGACGTTGAATCTCGGTCACCAAATCGTGCGTATTAGCTTCATCATCGAGTGTGACGTAGTAAACCTGACGCCCCTGCTCGCGGAGCCGATCCGCAAAATGCCGCATCGCAGAGAAGATGAGCGCAATTTTTTGCTTATGGTGGTTGACATAGGTGGCCTCAGACCAAACCTCTGCCATAAGAACGCAGTCATCGGCGTCTAGGGAAGCCAACGATGGCAGGGTGTCCGAAAGCTGGTCGCCAAGGACGAGGCAACAGCGGGCCATATGTACACTCCCTTTAGGAGGGTTTAGTCCATGAACCTCAAGTTAGCCGGCCTTCCGTGCCTGGCGATGGTGATATTGATGACAAGCAACGCCCCAAAAGCCGAAGCCGCATGTGCCTCACTTCTCGATCATTCTGTACGTCACTTGGCCGGTGAGCAAGTCGACCGCCTATGCGACACCTATCAAGGCCAAGTGGTCATGATCGTGAATACGGCATCCAAATGCGGATTCACTCCGCAATTTGATGGGCTTGAGGCTCTGTACCGGAAGTACAAGGACCAAGGCTTTACCGTCCTCGGGTTTCCATCCCAAGACTTTGGGGGCCAAGAGTTCGCCGACGAGGCCGAGGCAGCTGATTTCTGTCGACTGACCTATGGCGTACAATTTCCAATGTACGCGACCACTCATGCGAAAAAAGGGAAGGCCCATCCATTGTTTCAAGGTCTCGCAGAAGCCGCCGGTGGGGATTATCCATCTTGGAACTTCCACAAATACATCATCAACCGCAAGGGGGAGCTGGTCGGGAGCTTCGGCTCATTTACCGGTCCCTCATCTGGCCGGATTGCGCGTGTGATCGAAGACGCCTTAGGCAGCTGATTAATGCGGGTGCAACGCACCCGCATAGCCTTCACGGCGAGCCGAGAGCGTGATCGACACACTGTCGGAAAACCGAAGGGCATGAGGCTTATCAATCCGCACATCCGCCCACATCACCTCAGGGTGTTCCATCACAAGGCTAAGAACCTCATCGGTCATCCGCTCCAACAACAAAAACCGGTTATCTTCTACATGACGAATCACTTTTTTGGTGATGGTTCGGTAATTCAGCGCCTCTTCAATCTGATTAAAGGTCACCGCCTTTTCGGCGTGGTAGTGAATCCGAATATTGATAACCACATCCTGGCGATTTTTCTTCTCATCGTCGTTGATGCCAATAAAGGTCCGTAGTCGAAGGTCTTGGATATGAATCTTGGCAATTTGGTCGCGCTGAAATGCCATGTCAGCCCTTCCCGATCAAACGCAGAAACTCAGAACGTGTGGCCGGCTGCTCACGGAAGTCGCCAAGCATCACAGACGTCGCCATGATTGAGTTCTGCTTCTCCACACCACGCATCATCATGCAAAAATGTCGCGCTTCAATCACCACACCGACGCCTCGGGCATCCGTCACGTCCTGCACTGCCAGCGCGATTTGGCGAGTCAGGTTTTCCTGAATCTGCAGGCGCCGAGCAAACATGTCGGTAATACGGGCCAATTTCGACAAGCCCAAAACCTTGCCCGAAGGCAAATACCCGATGTGGCACCGTCCGGTAAACGGCAACATATGGTGCTCACACATCGAATACAGTTCGATGTCTCGTACCACCACCATCTCGTCATTGTCCGACTCAAACACCGCTCCGTTGACGAGCGTATCCAGGTCTTGTCGATAGCCTGAGGTTAAGAAATCGAGTGCTTTTGCAGCGCGCTTAGGGGTGTCTAGCAGCCCTTCCCGAGACGGATCTTCACCAATTGCGGTCAGGATGTCTCGGTAGGATTCGGTCACAGAATCAATCATGGGGGTCTCCAGTTTTACGGTGCCGATTCACCCTCGTCTTGAGAAACAGGTACACTCAAAACCCACGCCAATCGGCCAACACTAATGATTTAGGGCGACTTTGAAAGAAAACAACAGCCATCCGAAAAAAGCGCGCATTTTGTTGAAAGTCGCCGTCGGTTTCATACTGCTCATTGGCACCATCGGGTTGGTCACGCAGCTACTCGATGTCTCTGCCTTGGTCCATGCCTTTGCCGAATTGCCCAGAGAAACCTGGCTGATCATACTGGCCCTAGGCGCGGCCAGCTGGTGTCTCCGAGGACTCAGAACCTGGATTTTATTCCCTGAGATTGGGTTGATCGATGCCCTGGGCATGAGTTTTATACACAACACAGCCAACAACCTCGCACCCATGCGCCTGGGTGAACTGGCATTACCCGCTCTGGCCAAATGGCTGGGAAATATCGGGTTCAGCACAGGCTTCACCAGTCTTTTGTGGATTCGATTTCTCGACCTCATCAGCTTGTTAGGCATCGGGGTCTGCGTCCTGGGGTTGTCCAGAGGCGGTACGGCCATGCTGGCCTTACTGGCTGTGCTTATTTTTCTGACGCCTTTGCTTCTCCGATGGACGCTGCCGTTACTGCAGACAGTTCCCTGCCCTCGAGTCCTCCATCCCATCCGAGCGCAGCTGATGTATGAAGCGACACAAGGGCACCGTCTGCATCGGCTGTGGCGACTGACGATCTTGTCCTGGCTTTGTAAACTAATGGGTATGGCGGTGTTACTGGCGTCACTGTCTGGTCTCGATTTGTCTCAGGTCATGGCCATCATTTTAGGCGCTGAACTGTCATCGATTTTGCCCATTCACGGATTAGCCGGTGCTGGCAGTTACCAAGCCGGTGGCGTGCTGGGAAGCGTCCTGATGGGGCAAACCGCCTTAATCGGATTGCAACTGAGTGTGCAACTGCATCTCTATGTGCTGAGTCTGACCTGCGTCTTCGGTATACTTGGTGCTTTATTACTCGCAAAACGGACCGTCCATGGCTAAAACCCTGCCAAGCCTCTCAGTGGTAATCCCGCTGTACAAAGAAGAAGATAATGTTGAGCGTTTGGTGGATGAGCTGCATGCCGCGCTGGCTCAATATCCAGGAACATTTGAACTGGTACTCGTCGACGATGGCAGCACTGACCAAACCCGTGCCCGCTTGCTTGACGCCCGAAGCCGTGATGGGGATCACGTCCGCGTGCTGTCTCACCGGAGAAATTTA
>CAJXXD010000001.1 GCA_913062835.1 uncultured Gammaproteobacteria bacterium | reverse complement strand
CTCGTGTGAATCCGTTCGTCCGAACACTTCGTTTGGGAGCCAGTTCAGCAGGCTGAAAATCAACGACTTACAGGTATTTTCAGTGACCCTGAAAGCATCAATCGCCTTTCTGACTTCCCAGAAAAATCACCGTCTAGGCTCTTTCCCACGAGCATAATTACAAAGCTCACCCAGAATTGCTGTGATATTTGTCACAAAATTGCTATTTTATTAAAACTGTTTTTATCGGGCCGACCCATGCAAATCGCGATCGACGTTTTAAAATCACTTCCGCTGTTACAAACCCTGTCGGATGAACAATTGAAGTCCGCCGGGGAGTGGTTGGGTGCGCACAAGGTGGACACCAATGAGGTGATCGTCAAACAAGGGAGTCCATCCAACGGGATCTTTATCATCCTCCAGGGCCAGTTCAAAATTGTAACCTTCGATATCGAAGATCAGGAGTGCGGCCTGCTTTTCATTGGTGAAAAAAGTTTTGTGGGTGAACTCTCGATTCTTGACGACATTCCGAGCTCGGCCACGGTGATCGCGTCGCAGCCGTCTTGGGTGCTCCGCATCCCACAGAATATTGCAAGAACCTTCCTTGAAACCAACCCGAAATTTGCCAGTCAAATCATGCGACGCCTCGCTCAAGCACTCCGCTCGACCAATGAGAAAGTCATGATGTTGAGCGTCAAAAGTCAGTGGCGCGTGTACTATTTTCTCCGCTCTCTGGGCGCGCGCCAGGGCATGCAGATCATTGGCAAGCTGCCCACCCATCAAACCATCGCCTCAATGGTGAATCTGTCACGGGAAACCGTTACCCGTAACCTCAAGCAGCTCCAGCAAATGGGCGTGATTCAGCTCGGCGTGTTAAATGGTGAAAAGGTCTTCATCATTGAAGCGGAGCAGAAAATACAATTCGAAAATCGATCCCCTGCCAACTGTTAATCGAAACCTCATGGTCTTTGGTGTTGTAGGCCGTCACCAAATCAATCCGACGATCGACAGAGGCAGCCAGCGGGATGAGCACATTTAGGCGCTGCCACACATAACTGTCGCGAACGCCCGGAAAAAAAATCGGATCATACAACCCTTGGTCTCGCCCGTACTCGACACTGTAATCAAGCACCATTGAATCAACAGATACACCCGCTCTCAGCTGCAATCCGTGGCGCGTATCCGAGCCACCGGCGAGCCCATGTGACTGTTGCTGAAACATTTGGGCAGACCAACCGACCGGCACTGAAGACTCAATCGCAAAGTCACCTGTTAGACCCGCAAACACCTTTCGGTCGTCTGAATCGAATTGCCCACCCCAGAAAAGTTGCTCAGCCTGCCCTCGGTAGGCCAACCCGACCCGAGAACCAAAGCGTTCGAACCCATACACCGCGAGACTCTGATGTTCTGAGGCCAGCTCAAGCGATCCGAGAGTGATTGAAGCAACCTGAGAATCCGTATAGCGCAGGTGCTCAATCGTACCTCGCATCTTGAGATCCGGTGTCAGGGTCCATACACCGATGGCTTTCGCGCCCACATAGGCACTTTGCTGCTCACGCGAATCATCATTGACAGCCAAGACAAGCTTTTCGCCATTAGCAAGCTGTAAGTCCAATTGCGACAGCGACGTGCCTTGACTCGCATTTGAATCAACACCAGCCGACCACTGATAGATCGCTGAATCCATGCGCGAGGCAGCCGCCCGCTCGATCGACTCGATGCGCGCTTCAAGACGCCGTATCGCCTCGTCTGACTCATTAAAAAACGTTGGAAATGTGGTCTTTAAATACCCTAGATAAAGCCGGGCGGTCTCTGCATCGTTCAGATCGGCGTAGGCGGTGGCAAGCTCGAACAACAGCGTGGGTGACTCGCCCTCCTCGATCAACTCGGTTTCAAGTGCCTGCACAGCCGTCATCGCCGATACACCTGGGGCGGCAGCGATTAGGAGCCAGGCTGTAAACCAAAGACTTCGATACATTCCTGTTTTCCTTTCACTGTAATTGGGCCAAGCGCATGTGTTGGCTGTGCACATCCCCGAGCAGTGGCTTCACCCAACAAAATGCGTTGCCCAAGGAGACGTGTCTGACTCTCCAGTCGGGCCGCCACGTTGACACTGTCACCCAGTACCGAATACGCATGCCGAAAATCTGAGCCCATGTTGCCAACCGTCGCCTCACCGGTATTGACGCCAATCCCGACTTCCAACCCATACGGTAGTTCACGCATCGCCTCTTGCATGGCCAGCGCACAGGCCACTGCACGCGTTTCTTGCTCTGAATCGGCTAAGGGCGCACCCCAAAATGCCATGACCGCATCTCCCATGTATTTGTCAACTGTGCCGCCATTGGCGAGGATGATTTCAGTCAGTACGTTTAACACATGACGCACGGTGCGGGTCAAATCTTCAGGATCCGATGCTTCTGCCAATCGGGTAAAACCGATGATATCTGCAAATAATACCGTCACGGTCGCGCGCTCCCCGCGCTCAAAACGCGCAATATCACCCGACAACAATGTATCCAGCACGCGGGCTGGCACATAGGATTGAAACATGTCCCGCACCCGTGCGGCCGCCTCACGCTGCAGGCGATATAACTGATAAGCCAGCATCACCGCACCCACCAACATGACCGACACCAGCGGCATCGGATCCCACACGCGAGATTGCCATACCAAATCGACCCAATTGATCGCTAACACGCCGACCGATCCGCCAATCAGGATAGCCAGCCAACGCGCTTCAGTTAATCGCGGGAAAATCCACACCAAGAAAGCCGCCAACGCGAACGCGAGAACGGTCATTGCTTGAGACAGTCCGGGCGCATCACGCCACACCCGATCAGCCAGCCACGCATCCACCACGAGCGCTTGCAGGGTAACTCCAGGCACGGCAAACCCCATGGGCGTCATCACCCGATCAGCCAGCCCCGACGCCGATGATCCCACCAACAATACCTGCCCCTCCAAAAGCGACGGCGGCACAGATCCATCAAGAACATCGATGGCTGATACGGTTTGCACCGTCCGTGGGTCAAACACATAGGGAATCGGAGCCACTTCAGATAGTGCCGCATTTTCCTGTGATTCAGGCTTCAGCCGTCTCACAATTTGCGCAGGCAAGCTGTCAATACGAACATTCGAGGCCGCGACTGCGCCCGGCAATTGACGGACCACACCATCATCGCTCTCGACAATATTGACATGCCCAACCTGCGCACTGTCGATCTGTTCAGCCAGTGCTGGAAACAACCCGACCCAACCCGTGGCTGGTCGCACGTTTGCAAGCGCCTGACCGTTGATCGCACTGCCCGGTTCCGGAATCAGCCCCGATTGTTGGTCTGAGAGAAAATCAAAGGCCACCGCCAACAGGTAGTTTGGCTCTCGCACCACTTCAATAAAGGCCTCATCGCTCTCACCACTGGCCTCGGGAAAAAATAAATCCACTGCGATCAGTGCAGGCGCATTCAATTGCAACAGTGACAACATGGCCGCCAACTCAACCCGACTCCAAGGCCAGCGTCCGACAGCTGCCAAGCTTCGATCATCAATATCGATGACAGTGACCCGCATCGACTCCATTGAATCTGCAATCTGTGACTGGACCTTGAGGTCATACCAGGCACGTGATGCAGCCTGGAAATCCACCAACAGTACGATCGCACAGACAATCGCGACGATGCCCCTAATCTTGAGACCAGCCACTGGCACCTACGAAGCGGTTTTTCGCATCAATGGATTTTTCAAATAAGAGTCCCGCGCCGGCCCCACCATCGGTCAACCCGCCATTCACCTTATAATCCGGTGAGAGCGCACGGAGGAACCCATCGGGTGTGAGTTCGCCACGAACATCGAGCACTTCACTGATTGAAGCATTTGACAGCTGACTCTCAAATTGGAATTCGCGGGTCGTGAAGTCCACCGTGAGCGAGGCATCTTGAATCGATGCTTGTTCAATCCGCGACCCGTTGAGTAAATAGGCTTCGTATCGATCAAGACTGTAATCAATTGAGCCTTCACGCGGGATCTCTTGAGTTTGCGGTTTGATAAACAAACCAAACAACGAGTTCGCCGACACAATACGCCAGTCATCGGCCAAGAACGGAGCTGTTGGCTTGAACAAATCACCCAGTACCTGTTGGTAGTTACTCCAGTGCGACCAACCAATCGAATCTTCACCAAAATCGGTCTTTCGCGAGACTTCGACCGATTTATCAAGCTTCAGCGTCGTCAGCTCGAAATCACTGTCGAGCGCGACCGTCGGCGCACCTAGAATTTGCTGGCGTTGCCGAGTACCCGAGCCCTGACGCAGCAACGAAATTTCAATGACGTGCGAATCCCCTGCGAATAACTCAACCAACTTCGATGATTGACAGACACCGACATCCTCGGCCGAACATTCCTCATCCAGCGGCGCAATGCCCACGCCTCCAGACTGCACGAATACCCGGGTCTTCTGCGCATCAGAGAACACGGTGTAGTCGGTTCCCCGAATACCAATGGCTGAGATTGGCGTATTCATGCGATAGGCATCCTTATTGGCACGCCCGGCCTCACCCGTCACCGAACGCACAGTACCCGCCTCGAGCGTGAATCGCACTCGGTTTTCATCGGGTCGATCTGGGAAATAAGCGTATTCATCAACTCGCAACTTGGAGTTGGGCCGCACACTGACCAATGCGCCATCCACAAACCGGATGTGCACGTGGCCGTTATCACCCGTCTCAACCACATCACCCACAAAAATGGTCTCACCGCGAGAGACTGAGGACTCACCCAGGGCAAAAGCGACGACTCCCGCCTCTGCATTGGCCACGACGCTCAGTGAATAGGTGAAGGCGATCACATAAATCACCATACGAAGCATCGAACCGCCAAGCGCGCTGAACGTTCCCTGATTCATATGCTGTCCTGCACCCTCATCCATTCCATCACGCGCCGTGTTGCGCCTTGCGCACCATGTCAACCAACATCTCAACGCTCAAGGGCCGCGGCGTAACACCCACCAGTGACGCCAAACGCGTCGGATCCCCTCGGAGCGTAGGCACCTCGGATCCTCGATGCAAGTGTGCGTCAAACGCCAGCAGCGTGTCTTGACCGACCCGCTCGAGTAAACCAGAGACGAGCGCATCCAATGATTGTGCATGACCTGAACAGATATTACAGATTCCTGTCAATGGAGTCTCGGACTCCACACACGCCCTGTAAACCGACACTACGTCATCAAGCCAGCTAAAATCACGCGCCAATGCCAAATTGCCAAGCTCAAGTTTTGGATCAGACCGCGCAACATGCGCCACCACTTTGCCGAACAAAAAGTCAGCTGTTTGACCAGGGCCCGTGTAATTAAAGGGTCGTAAAATCAAAATGGGCAAGTCCGGATACGCATGCACCAATTGCTCCATCGCAAATTTGCTCAGCGCGTAATGTCCCTTCGGCTCGGGCGTGATCTCTTCGGTGAGTACCGCATGCGACTGAGCCGCCTGACCATACACAGTCGCCGAACTGGCCAAAATGATCTGTTGGATGTCTGGCAGCGCCTGAGCCGCGGCCAGCACATGATCAGTTCCGACCACATTGACGGCGTAGAACGCGTCAACGGGCGTATGCTGTGGATGGCTGATCGCAGCCAAATGAATCACTGCCTGCGGCCTGGCATCCTGAATCTCACACGCAACATCGGACGCACTCCGACAGTCGACTTGTGAACAGTGAACCTCATGGCCGGCATGGCGTAACGCCGGCACCAGTGCGCGGCCTGTAAACCCGCTCGCACCCGAGATCCACACACGCATCAGTGGACTGCCGCACCCTGTGCGAGATCTGCTTCGACCATCAGTTGACACAGTTGTTGGACACCCATGCTTGGAGCCCAACCAAGCACCGAGCGGGCTTTTTGATAGTCGCCGATCAACAAGTCCACTTCAGACGGTCTAAAAAATTCAGGATTCACCCGGATTCGAACCTCGCCACTGGCGCGGTCGATTCCAACTTCATCAACCCCAGATCCCTCAAACACCAAGTCGATACCAGCAGCCTCAAAGGCCCAGGCCGCAAATTGTCGAACCGTGTGCGTTTCATTGGTTGCCAACACAAAGGTGTCCGGTTGATCGGCTTGGAGCATCCGATACATGCCATCGACATAGTCGCCGGCAAAGCCCCAGTCACGCTTGGCATCGAGATTACCCAGCTCCAACAGCTGTTGGCGGCCGGCCACAATGTCAGCAGCCGCTCGGGTAATTTTGCGCGTTACAAACTCAAGGCCCCGGAGTGGCGACTCGTGATTGAATAAAATTCCGCTGGTCGCATATAAACCATAAGACTCCCGATAATTCACCGTCATCCAGTGCGCATATAACTTAGCCACCCCATAAGGACTGCGCGGATAGAAGGGGGTTGTCTCAGATTGCGGCACCGCCTGCACCAGGCCGAACATCTCAGATGTACTGGCCTGGTAAAAGCGAATTTCGGGATCGACGATCCGAATCGCCTCCAAGAGGTGCAGGCAACCCAGTGCCGATGCGTGAGTCGTTAACTCAGGCTGATCAAACGAGATCCCCACAAAACTTTGTGCTGCCAAATTATAGACCTCCATCGGCCGATAGGCCGAGAGTGTGCGTACGGCAGCCGAGGCATCGGTCAAATCAAATGGAATCAATTCAAGAGCCGGATGATCCAATACATCCAGCGCACGCAGTCGCCAGAGGTTCAAACTGGCACTGCGTCGATGCGCGCCGTATACATGGTACCCACGCTCAATCAACAATTTCGCCAAGTACGCCCCATCTTGTCCGGTCACGCCGGTGACCAATGCCGTTTTATTCATTCAACTCCCTTGTGTCTCTGTCGGACCAATGCGGTCAACATGCCATAATAACGTTTCGCCAACACGCCATAATTGTGCGTGGCCATCCACTCTCGGACGCGCGCAATTTGCTCCTGAATCGCCGGCGCATGATCTTGCACCGCCTCGATCATTGCCTTTAGCTCACCGACCATCGTCTCTAACTCAAGCGAGCCAAAGCGAGTAACCCGCGCACCAAACTCATCAAAAATCGGAAGATCGGAGGTGATCACAGGCTTCTCAGTCGCCAAGCCAAATCGAACCGCTCCGCTGGCGCCTTGCTCTGTGGTCCGATACGGAAATACCAAAAGGTCTGCTTTCTTCAAAACATCAAGCGCCACATCGTCTTCTAAGAATTCCGTCACCAGGGTGACGGATTCGTCGAGCCCAAACCGACGAATCGCAGACTCAGCCGCTTCAATGGCCTGTCGAGAGATCGGTGACGGATATTCCGCATTCAACAGCAATAAGTGGATCGCCTCACCCGATTGCACCAGCCGATGCACCACCTCAATCAGCTCAATCAACCCTTTGTGCGGCAAAAAGAACCCATAGGACGCAATCAACACCTGATCCGAGCGTGCCACCGTGTCAATCCGTGTAACCCAATCAGGCTGAGTATCTGATGGCTGAGGAGCCGTGGGTGGCAGTTTCACACCCAGCGGGAACCATGTGACATTCTCAACAAGCCCCAACGCCTTTAAATCGTTTAACGCATTGACCGAATGCACCAGAATGCGATCGACCCGCGAAAGCACGCTCACCAAATGACGCAAGTGTCGCTCAGGGCTGTACCGCGGCGGTTCGGATTCATGCAACTCAACGACCACAACAACACCCAATTGATCTAAAGCATCGATCAGTTCACTCAACGCATCGTAATCATAAAAGGGGTAGACAAACTGGATCACGACACACTGCAAGCGATAGTGAGTCACGGCGTCGAGAATGCCGTAGAAACCGCATTCATCCCAAGATGGGAACACCGTAATCGACCGAATATCGCGGTGATCCATGGTCACCGGCACACCCATGTCTTTCCGGGAGAACACCACCGGAGCCGGCGCATCCATGGCCTGAATCATCATCTCAGTGGTCGTGGCAATGCCGCATCGCTCGCCAAAGGTAGTGATCCAACCGATGCGGGGACGACACACCTCGGAGTCACGGATCAAATCCAGCACCCCTTTATGGCGGTTCATCACGGCTGCCCATTGACAGCGCGCTTCGACGGCGGCTTTCAATCGATCTGCACGCGCACTCCGCTCTTCAAGCGGTGTCTGGCGGACCTGTTTTAATAACTCGACTAAATGAGTCACCGAGGGCTCAGCCCACGCCGAGTCGTGCACCGGGAGGTGACTACCTGCCTCTGTGAACGCATAGTCCAGGAGATAGGCATTATCGGCAGTACACAGATCCATCGCTCCACCCCAGGCTGTCACGATCGCCGGTGTCCCGTATAAAGAGGCCTCAAAGATCGGCAGACCAAAACCCTCTGCACGACTGGGCGCGACCAACACATCAGCCGCCTGATACTGCATCGCCATGACCTCGTCAGAGACTGAATCATAGGTGACTTCAATGGCAGCGCGCGCCGGAAACCGCTGCGTCACGGAGTCAATGAGCGCGTCCACCGTATTGTGCGGGTTGGCAAATGTTTTAATTTTCAACACCACTGGGTCATCGGCTGTGAAGGCTTGCGCGTAGGCCTCTAACAACACATCGATGCCTTTTCGTGGAAAACACGAAGACACGTGCAGAAACACAAATCGGTCTTCAACCGATGGCGTGGCGACTGTCGCCTGTGCCGGTCGCACACCGCACCCCGACACACCCATGGGTCGATCGACACCGTGGTCCGTAAGAATCTTCATCACATGGGTCGAGAGACAACTGATCCCATCCAATGATTGGCTGAAGTCCGACGCCCAAGGCATTGGGAAGCCGCTTTCTTCCCAGGCATAGTGATGCAATACACGAATTCCGTCAGATCGATAATCAGTGACCTTCGGTGGGTAGAGATTGCGCGAATACACCATGCAGGGTTGCGCCTCGATCGATGCGAGCGCTGACACAAGCTCCGGCCAGTCGGCCAGGTCACGTGGATCAAGCGGCTGATGGGTTTGACCGTCGTGGTGCGACAGAGTCACGGTTTCACCCTCGGCAATCAGGGCACGCGCTGACTCTCGATTCAATTGCGAGAGACTGTAGTCACCTAGAAAATGACCTTCGATACACCATGCGCGATCCGCGGATTGCAGGCGCGCAGCCGCTTCGATCGCGCGGACTTGTTTTTCAAGATCCGCAATCGCAATCGCCACCTCCCGCGCCGCCTCAGGATCAAGCTGCCCAACCTCCTCCGAATCAAGCCAGGCGTCGAATCGTGCCTCAACCCCGGGCTGAAACCAATCAGCGTTGTGTTGTGGTGCACTCCGTGCGTTCAACCATGTGGACACTACGCGCTCCCACGTGAGCGATTGCGCATGCTCAAACTGGTCTTGCCAAAGACGATGACGTGCATCCGGATCCTCAAGCAGATGACGCAACGCATCCGCCCACCGATCGAGATCCTCAGGATCGACCAGCCCATTGCCAGAACCGAGCACCTCAGGCAGCGAAGATCGATCCACAGCCATGGTCGGACATCCGCACAAGACGGCCTCTAATGCGGGCAATCCAAAGCCCTCGTACATAGAGGGAAATACAAAACAGGTGGCCGTTTGATAGAGCTGAACCAACTCGGCATCCTCAACGAAGCCACGAAACTCAACTTGATTCTCAATCGCGAGCTCCCGACACCGTGCCTCCAGGGCTTGACGCGTCTCAGACCCCATGCGGCCGACCAAGACCAACGGATATTGAGTGCGCATTTTTTGAGGGAGACGGTGATAGACATCGAGTAACGCCTTCACATTTTTTCGGTGATCAAAACCACTCGGTGCACACAAGAGGAAGGCCTCGGACGACACCTTATGCTTACCTGACCCGCTGGGTTTTGGATGAAACATTGAGGTGTCTACACCCGTCCCGATAGCCATTGATCGCGACGCCAGTTCGGGATAATGCTGATCGAGATCCCGTTTTGAAAACTCCGAAATCGATGCGATGCAGTCAAACTGACTGAGATTTGCAAGACACGCGCGGTAGAACGCAGCGTACCGCTGACTCTGCAAATACACATCAGGAAACACCAGAGGAACAAGATCGTAATGGATCAATGCGCGACGCATCCGGTGATCAGGTGCCACCGCATCCAGCAACCAGCCGGTATAGTCATCAAAGAGATGTGGGATCAACAGCCAATCCAGACCCAGAGCGCTGATGGCAGTACCTGTCACGCGCTGCGTGACGTCACTCGATACGCCTTCGAGATGTAAGGCAAGGCATGCTGGCTGGGCCATTGGTGCCAAGCCATCGAGTACATGCTGATGTGGCCGTGAGGCATCATGTAAGAGCACCAACTGAACCGACTCGCGCGTGCTCAGTTCGCGCACAAAATCCTGAATATAGCGCCCGATGCCGGCATATCGCGTGGCTGTTTGACAGGGTCTGATATAGACGCCGATGCGCATCAATCCGATTCCCCCACCAGGCGCTTAAACACACAATGTTCACGTGAACTGGTCAGTTGCCGTGACTCAGCCCGCCAATTCACGCCATCGATACCAATGTGCCCAACCTGGGATCGCTCGGTTGCCAAAATACGACCAACGAGCCTTGCTGCAACAGGGACGCGGTTCAAACACCAGACTGCCGCCCGTTTCAGACCCGGACGCCGAACAACAGCACTTGCCAAGCGGGCCACCGGTACCCGAACCAAGCCATGCCCTCCACGCACAACCTGCGCACGTTTTTGCTTGAGCCACTCTATGCCAGCGTCACGCCATGTCGCCAAACGCCAACCGATTGAGCGACGGCGTGTATGCCACAGCGCATCGGTCATGTGATCAATCTGTGCTTGCAGATGATTCACACGGTCAGTCAGTTGCTGGTTTTCTGTGGCCAACCAATGATCGGCCGACTTCAGTTCCTGATGTAACTGATCGGCCATCGCGATAAATCGAGGGGTCGTGGGTCCAGTATCACCTGCCATCCATGTCTCGATCGCAACCAGTTCAGGGTTATTTGAGGCAATACACGCATAATCTGGCGCGTAGTTTAAAAAAGTCTCCACTTGCTGACCCAGCAGTGCGCCTGGTTCATATGCGCGTGGACTGTGAATCCTGAGCGCTTCAGCCACCCTAAACCCCTGATAGCGGGCGATAAATTGAACAAACTCAGGTGACAGCGGACGGTTGTGGGTTGGATCCAAGTAAAAGAGATCCGTACCCACGCGCAGATTCTCTGGATTGGGCGTTTCAAAAATCAGGCATCCTTGAGATGTCAGAACACGGTGCGCTTCAGAAAAGAGTTCGATCAAGGTTTCAACTGGGATGTGTTCAATGACATGAAAAGCTGTCAATAAATCGATCGAATCGGACGGCTGATTTTTCAAAAACTCAAGGAGATCCGAGTCGATGACCGTCAAACCCGCATCACTTGCTTCACGCGACATTTCGGCGTTGATCTCAACACCCACGACCGACCAGCCACGAGCCTCCAGACGTTTTAGCCACTCCCCTCGGCCGCACCCCAGGTCAACCGCAACCCGATCCTGAGAGACTTCAAGCTTCTCAAGCAGAGGCTCATAGACTGCAAACTTCTGCTCAAGCGTGTCTGTGTCGCCACGAAACCGGTCTTCAAGTGTTCTGTAAAAGGTGGGATCTATACGCATGCATCGTCCGTTGTCAGTGTTGCAGCCACAGGCACGTGCGACACCCCAATAGAATACGGCATGCCGGCAGGACGAAACAGCTCAAAGACCATCGCTCGATCAATCCAATGAAAGTTTTCGGTCAGATGGGTTTCATCAGGGGTCAGTGCCAGAGTCAAGGCATAACTGCCCACTCCCAAATTAAGCGGAAATTGAAACCGACAGATCACGTGCTGACCACCAGAGAGCTCGTGGAGAGTTCGGTCGAGATAATGCGTATTGGTTCCAAAAACTTGATGACCCAGACGATCGGTCAATAAAAAACCAACCACTAACGATGCAATGGGTGCCGCGACTTCAATCGACACACTCAACTCGACAGACTCACCGATCCAAAATCCTTCAGCGGCCTCGGGGCGCGGTCGCGCTGCATCCATGGGCTTGATTTGAAAATCAGTCATTTGTGCCAGTCGCGTTCCGGACTCGATTCGACCGGTCGATTCATGCTTTTTGGCTCGAGCCGCCTCATGCACGGCCGAATTCTTTGAGAGGAGCGCGTTATACAGACTCAAGACTTCAGCGGTCTCACCATCAGCCGCCAATTGTCCCTGATCAAGCAATAAGGCGCGATCGCACAGGGCTTGGAGCGCAGTCATGTCATGGGAGACAAACAACAAGGTGGTGCCTGCACGCTTCAACGCTCGGATGTGATCTGCACATTTGTGCTGAAAATAGGCATCACCGACCGACAATGCCTCATCAATGATGAGTATCTCAGGGCGAATACTGGTCGCAATCGAGAATGCAAGGCGCATCGTCATGCCACTTGAAAGCACACGCACAGGTTGTTCAAAGTAGTCACCCAGCTCTGAAAATTCATGAATCCAGGGAATCAGCGCATCGACCTGATCCGGCATAACCCCATACATCGCGAGACTCAGTGCCGCGTTCTGACGGGCCGTTAACAGCTCATTTAAACCCATACCGAGCTCTAAAATAGCAGCCAAATGCCCATTGACATCAATGGCGCCAGACGAGGGGGCTAGTGTGCCAACCAATAATTTCAGTAATGTACTTTTCCCAGCACCGTTGACCCCAACAATCCCCACGGATTCTCCGCGCTCAATACTAAATGAAATATCGGCCAGTACCTGATGCCCTGAGAGACACTCTCCGTCCCCACCCACCCAGCGCTTTACACGGCGCCACAGTGGATCGCTGTAAAAGGTTTTTGAGACATGCTGCACGGATAAGGCGATTGTCATAGTGCGTCCATCACCTCTGAAATCGCCCGTTTAAAGAGTAACCAAAACCCGAACCATAAGCTGGCAGCAACCACTATGTAGGTCGCAACCACCTCAAGACCTGGCGCAAGGCCATAGGCAATGCTGTCCTGGTACAGTTTCACCAAAGGCGCCAGTGGATGGTGATCGACAATCCATTGAAAGGAAGCTGGCACCATCTCGCGGGTGTACACAATCGGCGTCATCCAAAATAACAACTGCAGGATGACCGGCAACACATGGCCGACATCACGCGCAAAGACATGTATCAGGGCAGCCAAGGCACCGAGGGCTCCGGCCAACAGTGTGGTCAACAACAAGAGAGCTGGAACCACCCATACCCATCCAGACAGCTCAACACCCAGTGCTGTGATCAGAACCAATGTGACGCACCAGAGGATCACTGCATTGATGTAGGCTGAACCCATCACAACGCAAAACACAGAAAACTTGGGGATCGCCATTTTTCTGAACACATTGCCGAACTCGACAAACACCTGCGTCATCCGGGTTAGCACCTCGGTGAACACATTCCAGGCCAAAATTCCCGAGACCAGATAGACCGGGTAGGCATACGCATGCTCAATACCCGGTAATTTGGCAGCCAAGATCACTGACAGGACCAAGGTATAGATTGCCACCATGGCCAGCGGGCTCAAAATCATCCAACTGCCGCCGAGCAGACTGTTGGCAAACCGTGCACGAAATTCCGAGACGATCGCGGAGACAACATAGCCCCGATAGTGCCAGACGCGTCTCACCTCAGATGCCAAGTTCATCGGGCGACACGCTCATAAACCGCGGTGAGAGCCTCGGCATAACGACGACTTTCAAACTGCGATTGAAAACGTTGCGCGGCCTGATCCCCCAACTCACTAACAAGTCCCTCATCCGACCACAGTCTTTGCATTGCCTGAGCCAACCCCTCAGCATCTCCAGGGTCGACCACAAGCCCTGTTTGCTCGTCTTGTACCAACCAATCGGTGGCGGTTCCAAGCCGCGTGCAAATGGCTGGTTTGCCAGCCCGCATACTTTCTAACAACACAAGCCCAAATGCTTCAGCGCGCGAGGTTGACGGTAAAATCAATGCGCGGGCCTTCATCAACAGCCAGGCGCGTTGCGCATCAGAAACCTGGCCAAGCCAATAGATCGGATGGTCCTCAGTTTCCACGAGATGACGAAAATCACCGTCTCCCGCCACCACAAGCGGAAGCCCTGTTTGTTTAGCGGCAGTGATCAAGGTATCCAAGCCCTTGTACCAGCGTAGTGAGCCTAAGAATAGAAAAAATACCTCAGGCATCTCATCCGGCGGTCTCACGGGTGAATGATCGGTTGGCGGCAGACCAAACGGAATAATATCGCGCGCGCTCGGCAATCGGGATAATACCGGCGATGACGCATCGTAATGCTCCGAGGTTGCAATCACCGCACCGACACCTTGAAGCCATCTGCGTTGCAGCATCCAGTAGAGCCGTCCGATGCCATAATAACCATCGAGGTCTGCGTGGTAGGTGCAGACAACAGGCGTTGATGTCATCCGCGAGGTCAGCTCGCCCAAAGGAAAGGGAGCATGTACATGCACCACATCCGCACTCTGTACCAGTCGCCGAAACAGGGCAAACCAACGGATTGAGAGCGGAAAAAATTTGGCAGATCCCATCGGCTCGACACGCCAGACGCGCACGCGTTCAACGTGACTGCGCATCGCTTGACCGCGACTGCCCAAACATAGCACTGTGTGACTCGTATTCGGTTGGCTCTGCGCTGCAATTGCGATGCTTTGCTCAATGCCCCCGGTGACGGCATCAGGAAATTCCCGCGTGAGGTGCAAAATCGCCAACCGCTGCATGGCGGTCAATCTCGAAACTGGGCGGCTACCGCATCAACAAAATCCAGATCACTGGGTTCAAATTGGCCACTGAGTACGCGTATTGAAATCCAGCCAATCAATCCATCCAGGATCGCTTGATCACGCGAGATGCGGGCACTGGCCAGATTATCCAGGGCATCTAAAAGTTCTGACTGTGATACGGCACCCCGATCGTATGCCTGTGTGAGAACGTCCACTGCTTGACGCTGCCCTTCAACATTTTCAGACTCGACAGCAGCAGCGCGGCGGCCGTTTTCAAACTGCGCGATCGCTTCGTCGAGTGAGCGCTTCAAAAAGCGTCCCGTCGCCAAGTGGTCGGTCTCAAGCTGGTTGACCACCGCCGCCTGCTCCGTTTTTTCTGCAGATAGCGCACCACCTCGGTACAAAGGCCAGCTGAGTGTTAAACCATAGACAGTGGTATCGGTGTCACTGATCTGTCGATTATTCGATCCAATATTACTCTGTTCATAGCTTGCCGTAAGGCTCAGGCGAGGCCAACGACGACGCTCTACGGCTTGTAAACCAAACATCTCCGCATCAATCTGCTGACTAAGCGCTTGAAGTTCGGGATGCAACTGATACATCGCATCCACTAACGCACTCCGCTCATTGACCGCCGGCCAATCGATCCGTGTTGTGTCCGGTGATGCCACATTGGCAATTGTGATTTCAGGATCAAGCTCCAACAGTGCGGCCAGTGCGCGGTCCACTTGACTCTGGGCGCTCGACAGCTCAGCTTTGCGCTCAGCGAGACGGCTTTGTACGCGCAACACATCGAGCCGGCTGAGTTGCCCTCGTTGTTGCATGGCAGTCGCCTGCGCGAGGCGCGATTGCAGACTTTGCACCAACTCGGAAATGGCGTTTTGCCGCGACTGGGCGCCGAGGAGGCGTACGTAGCGCTCGGTCAATTGTTGCGCCAATCGTGCTTTGACGTTCAATACGCGCGTCGAGACACTCTCAGTCAACTGTTGTTCGCGCTTCAGTCCCTGCAAGCCTGCTAAATCAATTAACGACTGAGAGACATTGGCACGATTCGACTGCCCATCAAACTCAGATTGCGCCGACAGTGTTTCTTGCTCGATTCGGTTTTCGGAGAATGACAATTCCAACTGTGGTTTGAACGCGCTCATCGACAAATCGGTGCGCGCCCGTTGCCGATCGACCTCCAGAGTGCTGCGAATCACGGCCGGATGCGTCTCAAGCACGCGTTGATATGACTGACCAAGCGTCTCAGCGTCTGCCAGCGCACTGATGCCAAGCAGTGCTCCCATCACGGTCAGGAATCGACCCATCACCTCAATCCTCAGTCTTCTCTCAGTGCACGACTCATCGAGTCAGTCACAGGCTTGGCTAGATAACTGAATAGCGTACGCGCACCGGTTTTGATCAACACCTGAGCTGACATACCGGGTAACAAGACACGCCCTTCAAGCCGCTCCCGCTCCGTCTCTGACACTTCAATCTCCGCCATAAAATAGGGCATACCCGTCGCCTGATCCACCAGGCGATCTGCAGAGAGTTGCACAACCGTGCCGATAATCCGGGGCGTTGTGTGGGTATTGAAGGCCGGGAACATGATTTCAGCCGGTTGACCAATCGAGACCCGATCAATGTCCTGTGTCGGAACACGGGCCTCGACTTTGAGCTGATCACCGGTCGGTACAAGCTCCATAATGGGCTGCCCTGAAGACACCACGCCGCCAACCGTCTTCAGCATCAATTTCAGTACGACGCCACCCTCAGGTGCACGAATCACGGACCGCTCCAGTCGATCGTTGGCCGCGTTCAGGCGCTCGAGGACGTCTTGATAGCGCGCACGGACCTCTGCCAATGCCTCATCAACCTGCTTCCCATTGCCATTGATCAGTGAGACCTTGCGACTCTGAAGCTCTAAAATCTGGCTTTGTAAAGACTGCATTTCACTGCGTTCACGTGACAACGTGGCCCGCGCATTGGCCAACTGACGCCTTAACTCTTGAACCTGCTGCTCGGTTGAAAAGCCGTCAGCTACAAGCGCCTTTGCAGTCGCAAGCTCATCCTCAAACGAGTCCACAGTGGACTGCCGCTCAGGCAGACTGGCTTCCAGTCCTTTCAACCTTTGATTCAGCTGGGCTCGCTGCTCATCCAGCACGCTCACCTGACTTGAAAGCTCGACTTGTTGCCGTTTAAAGATTGCCGCTTGGTCGTCGCGTGCAGCCTGAAGTAGGCGCGTTTCGTCAGCTGTTAAATCAAACTCTGGATCCGTCCATTGAATCGCCTCTGCGCCGACCCGCATGGCTTTTAAACGCGCCAGTCGGGCTGCAAGATCAACGTATTGGGTTTTCAACAGCGCCACTTGCGCACGCGTCTGTGTTGCATCCAGTGTCACCAAGGTTTGGCCGGGTTCCACCACCTCACCTTCACGCACATGAATCGCGTCAATGATCCCGCCCTCCAGATGCTGAATGGTCTTCCGCGAGGACTCAACCACCACAACGCCCGGCGCAACGGACGCGCCATCAATCGGGGCAAGACTTGCCCACAGGCCAAACCCACCCAGTAAACCCAGCACGACAAACAGACCGATACGAACGAACACCGTGTCCGAGGTTTTGACAGACGACACTACATTTTGATCCGACATGTTTTCAGTCCTTCGATGACCGTGCCGCGGGTGCTGCTGGGATGGTTGTTACGTTGCCACTCGGTGCTTCAACACCCGACAGTTTTTGCAAAATCTGATCTCTCGGGCCCATCATCTTTACTGAACCGTCGGCCATTGCGATGATACTGTCTACAACGCGCAAAATTGATTTACGGTGCGAGACCACGACCACTGTGACGCCCTTCGCTTTGAGCGTTGACACAGCCTCGGCGAGTGACTGCTCACCCACATCATCGAGGTTGGAGTTCGGCTCGTCGAGTACAACTAAACGAGGCGTTCCATACACAGCGCGTGCCAATGCAACACGCTGTCGTTGCCCGGCTGACAAGGGACACACGCCGAGATCGGTATCATATCCTTGTGGGAGGGACAGAATCATGTCATGCACGCCAGCAAGCTTGGCTGCCTCCACGACACGCTCACTATCCACCTCACCGAAGCGGGCGATGTTGGAAGCCACAGACCCCTCAAACAATTCGATATCCTGCGGCAAATAGCCTAGAAACTGTCCCAAATGATCACGATTCCAGCGATGAGCGTCGGCCCCGTCGATGCGCACCACGCCGCGCGCAAGCGGCCAAATCCCGAGGAGCGCACGGACAAATGTTGACTTGCCGGCAGCACTCGGCCCGATGACCGCGACAACGCCTGAGGGGAGTCCAAACGAGCCAATCTGAGTCACTGGTGCTTGACGGCCGGGCGGAGTCACCGCAACGTTTTCAAACACCACGCGGCCCTCTGGATCAGGGAGTGCCATGGGCTCGGTCTCAAGCGGTACTTTCTCCAGCAGGCTGTTCAACCGCTCATATTGCCCGCGCGCTGAGACAAACTGCTTCCACACACCGATCATTTGATCCACCGGCGCCAATGAGCGCCCCAAAAGGATGGAACCGGCAATCATCAAGCCCGGTGTAATTTCCTGACGCACCGCCAGATAGGCGCCCGCACCTAAAATCACGCTTTGTATGATAATCCGCAGGGTCTTTGAGAACGCTACGAAAAATCCGGCGCGATGACTGGCTTCAGATTGATGACCAAGCATCTTCAAATGGCTTTGCTCCCAAATCGAGCGAAGCCCGCCAAACATCCCCATCGCATGCGCGACCTCGGCATTTCTCATGCTTTTGTTGGTTTTCTGCGATAAGCCCGCTTGCTCTTTATTTGCCTCGGCAAGAAGTGGCGACGTGGTCTTTTCGTTGGCCCAGGCGAGAAGCCCTAACACGATGGTGGCTCCGACCCCGAACCAACCGAACAACGGATGGAGTAAAAACATCACGACGATAAAAATCGGTAGCCAAGGGGCGTCAAAAAATGCAAATAGACCGTTTCCAGTCAGAAATTGTCTGAGTCCCAACAGATCCTGAAGAGGTTGGGCTTGCGTGTTGTTACCGCCTGAGTACAAGGCCTGCTGCATGGAGATCCGATACAACCGGTGACTCAATAGCTGATCAAAGCGGTTAGAAACGCGCACCAGCATTTGCGACCGCACCCACTCAAGTACGCCCATGATGGTCAACAGAAAGACCATGATGATTGAGAGGGTCCAAAGCGTTGGCATGCTGCCGCTTTGGATCACACGATCGTAAACCTGCAACATGTAAAGCGGCGGCACCAACATCAACAAATTGATGACCGCACTAAAGCAGGCAACAGAAATAAACGAGCGCTTACAGAGCTTCAGCGCATCGTTGACAGTTTTAACAGATTCAGTTTCTCGCATAGGACCATTCCGCCGGATTTATGCATGCATTGCGGATTAGGCATCCTCATCGCTTGGCAGTTCGGCCTTTAATGCAGCCGCATAAGCTGTCCGCGCCGTTTGCAAAATGGCCGCTTCTGCCTGAAGCTCCGCCAGTTTTTGATCAACGGTCTGGATTGAACCCAGTTGCGCGCGCGCATTATCAGACAGCTGCTCGAGATCGTATTCAACATTGTCAATTGTGATAGTCGCCATGGATGTGTCCTCAACAAGTCATTTGCCGCGGATACTAACATAGCTCTCACAATTTGTGACAAATATCACAATATTGAATCAATCCGGTTTGACCACATTCGAAACACTTCGACTCAATATGCTTGATCTAAATGAGATTTGTGGCATCAAAACTCGTTGTATTGGTCGCCCCAACAAACTTCACCAACAGGTCAGTGGCCGCATCGAACGTGGTGTCTTTGGCGGTGGCCTGAACAATTAAATAATGTCCAGCAGCGCCACCGGCGAGCACCTCCACGAGGACTGCATCAATATCTGGAGCAGCTGTATCCGTTGTCAGTGCAGCCGCCACATTGGCATCGTTGGCCAGCACCGTCGCCAAATTTGAATGAAAGGCTGAGGCAACCGTGACGTTATTGGTGATCGATCCATCAATGGCGACAGGCAGTTCGAACTGATCATTTGAGAAGTCAAATCCATGGATAGTATCGCCTGTAAATACGACTTCGGCGGTGTCCTGTTGCGAATCGGCGACATCTGCAAACGCCAGAATATCGAGACCGCTATTCAAAAAAAGAGTATCTGCGCCGCTCCCGGCCTGTAAACGCCC